>JAQWJZ010000031.1 GCA_029248105.1 Flavobacteriales bacterium | reverse complement strand
AGAGTGGATAGATCATTCCTATCAATTGGTTTGGGACAAATTACCTAAAAAAATAAAGGGTTAATTTTTTGATTGCTCCAAATCATCCAAACGCTCTAAGAGTCGCTTATAATTAGCTTTCAGCTCCTCAATTTGTTGTTGCTGTTCTTGAATGCCTTTAATGGCAATAGGAATAAAATCATTGTATCGCACCTCATAATGCCCTTGGTCTGTTTGAGTTAAAAAGCCTTGATTGTCAAAGCCGACCTCTTCCAAAACCTTAACCAATTCTTGAGCAATAAAACCCACTTCACGACCTTTTTTGGGGAGTTTTTGCGCAAATAATCCACTGGACGTAATTTAGAAATAAGGTTCAAGCCATAGGGCAAATCCCTCACGTTTTCCTTCCAATGCAAATCGGAAGAAATAGACCAATCAACTTGTATTGCTGCATGTGTAATACCAGCATTGCCTATTCGCACTTGATTATTTCCCATTGCATTTGCGACTTGAGCTTCGGAGCCTATACCAATATTATTATCCCCTTTAGCCGACGTTAAAGCAAGTGCTCCAAATGCACAATTTCGGTGTCCATTTTGGTTTTGCCTTAACGCTAAATAACCGAAAGCACAATTATTTTCACCGTTAAAAATTTCTAAAGAAGAGCTATGACCGAAAGAACAATTATTATCTCCATATAAATTATCACTTAATGAATTATGTCCAAATGAGGAGTTACCATAACCAGTTAAATTGTTAACCATAGAAAGTGAGCCAAAAGCAGAATTGTTATATCCTGTTGTGTTATAAAGCAAACTTTGATTACCAAAAGCGGAATTATTATTCCCTTGTCCATTAGATGACAATGATTGACTACCGTAAGCAGAGTTTTGATTTCCCGTTGTATTTCCCGTCATAGCCCTAACACCAAAAGCAGAATTACTACTCCCCAAAGAATTATTATTTAAAGCTTCCTTACCAAAAGCAGAGTTATCACTTCCAGTAGTATTCGCTTTTAAAGCCGACAATCCAAAAGCAGAGTTACCACTTGCTATATTGTTATATAAGGCATCTTTTCCAAAAGCTGAATTATCATCCCCTGTATTCAAGAATAATGCAGCACTACCAAAAGCAGAGTTATTACTTCCGATTTTATTATTATATAAAGTAGACGAACCACATCCTGTATTATCAATACCTGTAGTATTCAGACGTAAAGAGGTAGCTCCTACGGCTGTATTCTCACCGCCACGGTTATATTGAAGAGTTTGTGAGCCTACAGCGACACTACCATGAAAAGGACTTGAATTACTATTATTCATCATTGACCTATAGCCTATAGCTACATTATCGTTACCTGCAACTGAACCCCAAGCTTGATAGCCAACAGCAACATTTCTAACTCCTATATTGGTAGAAAGGTTACCCGTATTTTGAGCTCCTGCCCCTTCTCCAATAAATACACTATGTCCGCTATTAAATACATCTAGTCGCCCCCTAGTCAACCTAAAATGGTGAGTTCCTTCATTAACAAAATCAATCACATCATTATCACTTCCATTATCTACTCTCACCCATGTGTCTTCATCTTCATCCATAATAAGTGATAACGTATCAGTAGTAAAAGTAACCCACAGTTCCCCATCATAATGATAGGTTGTACTATCCGAAACAACAAATGCCAATTGTCCAGCTTGTGGACTTGCAATAGCATTTAAATGGACAAGGCTGTCAATATTGTTCAAACGTAACAATTGATCAGAAGAAATTTGTAAAAATGCTAAATCCGGAATAGCAAATATGAGAAGTAGATAAATGATTTTTTTCATAACAATAAGGCTTAAGTACCGCACGTTTTAAAGTACGTTAGTACCAAATATAAAAAAAAATTAGTACAAAAAGCTATTGTAGGGAAACCTTTTAGCGTGGATTACTTTTGCCATTTCGTAGAGCATATCTCTAAATGCATCGAAGTTATCTTTCTGCAATGCCGATATAAAAATAGTTTCTCCACTTTTAGCCATCCATGTACGTTTCCACTCATCTAGGGATATATTTGCCTTAGTAGATGGTGTTAAATCGTCCTCGTCTTTTTTGTCATAGGTAAAGGCATCCACTTTGTTAAAAACCATTACGGTAGGTTTTTCAGCGGCATCTATCTCGTCCAAAGTCTTATTAACGATATCTATCTGTTCTTCAAAATTAGGATGCGATATATCCACTACGTGCAACAAGATGTCAGCCTCTCTTACTTCGTCCAAAGTAGATTTAAAACTTTCCACCAACTGGTGTGGTAGTTTACGAATAAAACCTACCGTATCGGACAATAAGAATGGTAAGTTGCCAATAACCACTTTTCTAACAGTAGTATCTAAGGTAGCAAACAATTTGTTTTCGGCAAACACTTCCGACTTGGATAAACGGTTCATAATGGTAGATTTTCCCACATTGGTATAGCCTACCAAAGCTACCCTTACCAACGCCCCTCTGTTGCCTCTTTGAATGGCTTTTTGTTTGTCAATCTTGACCAATTTCTTTTTGAGAAGTGCTATCTTATCTTGAATGATACGTCTGTCGGTTTCTATTTGCGTTTCTCCAGGTCCACGCATACCAATACCCCCTTTTTGTCGCTCGAGGTGAGTCCACATACGTGTCAATCGAGGCAAAAGGTATTGATATTGTGCTAGTTCAACTTGTGTTCGAGAATGGGCTGTTCGAGCTCTTGAAGCAAAAATGTCGAGTATCAAATTACTCCTATCTAATATTTTACACTCGAGCTCTTTTTCTATATTTCTCAGCTGTGAAGGTCCTAACTCATCATCAAAAATGACTAAATTAACTTCGTGCTCCTTGATGAATTTTTTAATCTCAATAAGCTTACCCTTGCCAACAAATGTTTTAGGATTAGCAACAGAAACTTTTTGGGTGAAATGCTTAACAGCAATAGCACCAGCCGTATGGGCTAAGAAATCTAATTCTTCCAAATATTCTTTGGCTTGTGTTTCGTTTTGATCATTGGTTATTAAACCAACCAAAACGGCTTTTTCCTCAACAAAGTCATGAGTAAGTTTTTGACTCATTCTATAACCAACTTGGAGGTAAACACCATACTATACAAAGCGTTGCAATGGCAAACAATATAAATGTTCTGCGATGATTGCTAGAGTCATCGGTCTTTTTAGACTTAGAACGTGCAATAGTCAAAAGCACTAGCGCAATAGTCATCATCAAAGGGTGCTCTAAAGCATAAAGGCGAGAAAGGGAATCTCCCATAGCCTCTCCTAAACTTTTAACGTTTGGGCTAACAAAGTAAAGAATAGCTCCAACAAGCCATTGAACATGAGCGGTTATCATAGCAAATAAAACCAACTTATTAGACCGTTTATCAAATGGGGAAGATTGAATCCAACCGATTAAAGATTTAACCAAAACAGCTAGTATCAATACTAAAAGCAGAAAAGGTAAGTTAGAGTGTAAGTGTAATAGTCCGATATACATAAAAATAATTTTTGGTAAAGGTAAGGAATTAAATCCGTCAGTAATTTGTAATTTAACACCCCAAAATTAACAATTAACAATGAAGTATCTTTTATTAATTCTAACTTGTTTAAGCATAAGTTTATCTACTTACGCTCAGCATACATTTCCAGTCAATGGTGTGGTTAATACATACGAATCTACCCACGCTTTCATTAATGCGACATTGGTCATTTCACCACAAGATCGTATAGAAAATGGAACGCTTATTATCCGTGGTGATGAAATTATACGAGCCGATGCGGACACTACAATTCCTGCAGGTGCTATCGTTCACGACATGCAAGGAAAATACATTTATCCTTCTTTCATCGATTTAAATACCTCCTACGGATTAGAAAAGCCCAAAAAAGTAAGCTGGAAACCATCGCCTCAGTACAAAAGCAATACTAAAAGTGGTGCGGGTTGGAATGAAGCTATTCACCCTGAATTTGATGCCAACAGTATGTTTGGTTACAACAAAGACGAAGCAGAAAGCTTACGTTCAGCAGGTTTTGGTGTCGTTTTAAGTCATCAAAACAATGGAATAGCAAGAGGTAGCGGACTAGTAGCTACATTAGCTGAAGGCACAGAAAACAAAAGTATTTTGAAAGGAATAGCCAGTGCTCATTACTCGCTAAGCAAAGGCACATCAAGACAAAAATACCCCAGCTCTTTAATGGGCACATTAGCCTTGCTGCACCAAAGCTACCTAGATGCTGAATGGTATGCTCAAGGCAATACCAAAGAATACAACCGCTCACTTGAAGCTTGGAATAATTTACAAGACTTTCCTCAGTTTTTTGAGGTCAAAGACAAATTAGACATCTTTAGAATACATAAAATAGCCGATGAATTCGAAATAGACTATACCGTTATCGGAAATGGCGATGAATACCAACGCATAGACGATATTGTAAATACTAACTTCGCAATGGTTATCCCTCTTAACTTTCCCGATGCTTACGACGTGAGTAACCCACAAGCTGCCGAAATGGTATCACTCAAAAAAATGAAACATTGGGAATTGGCACCAACTAATCCCTCAGTACTTTTTGACAAAGGTGTGTTTGTGGCTTTTACAAGCTCTAAACTGGAAAAGAAAAGTCAGCTTTTAGACAAAATAAAAACAGCGATAGAATACGGCCTTAGCGAGGAAGATGCCTTAGCGGCTCTTACCACAAATCCATCAGAAATGATAGAGATGAGCCATAAATTAGGTACTCTGGAAAAAGGTAAACTAGCTAATTTTATCATTTGTTCAGCACCCATTTTTGAAGATGCTTCCCTAATTAGTAATTGGGTGCAAGGGCAAGAATATAAGATTAACACTCCTCAAGTGTTCGACTTCAGAGGTCAGTACATTAGTTCAGAAAATGATACCCTAAAAATTACTGGCTCATTAGAAAAATACAATGCTAAATTATTGAAAGATTCTCTAGACTTCAAAGTAAAGCTCTCGCAAGAAGGACCGCACCTCAACCTACAATACGAAACAGAAGATGGGGTTTACAGAATTAACGCATTAAAAGATAGCAGTATTCTTGTCGGTAAAGGCGTTAACCCTAAGGGGCAAAAATTCAATTGGACAGCACAGCTTATCGAAGAGTTTGAAGAAGAAGAAACGGAAATGGAAGAGTCGGCAGAGTTGTATTACGGAGAGTCTTGGTATCCGAATATGGCTTACGGCTGGACTGAAAAACCATCTCAAAAAAATATCATTTTCCGAAAAGCTACCGTATGGACTAACGAAGATGTAGGTACTATTGAACAAGCAGACGTAGCCATTTCGCAAGGCAAAATTGTTAAAGTAGGTATTGATATTATTGCTGAAGATATTTTCAAAAAAGAAGAATTCACAGAGATAAATGCTGAAGGAATGCACCTAACCTCTGGTATTATTGACGAACACTCACATATCGCTATTAGTCGTGGCGTAAACGAAGGCTCACAAGCTAGTAGTGCAGAGGTCAGTATCGCTAACGTTATCAACTCTGACGACATCAATATTTATCGTCAACTTTCTGGCGGTGTTACCACAGCACAACTACTTCATGGTTCTGCCAACCCTATCGGTGGGCAATCTGGAATTGTGAAGTTCCGATGGGGAAGTACTCCAGACGAAATGAAATTCGAAGGAGCAGATGGCTTCATCAAATTTGCGCTAGGGGAAAACGTTAAACAATCCAATTGGGGCGATTACGAACGTATTCGCTTCCCACAAACACGTATGGGTGTAGAGCAGGTATTTTACGATCATTTCCTAAGAGCAAGAGCCTACCAAAAAGAATGGAAAGCATACAATAGCCTTTCTTTATCTGAAAAAAGAAAAACACAAGCTCCGAGAGAAGATCTAGAGATGAATACTCTAGTTCAAATCCTCAACAAAGAACGCTTTATTACTTGCCATTCCTATGTTCAATCCGAAATCAATATGCTCATGCACGTAGCCGATTCTATGGGCTTTACCTTAAATACTTTTACCCATATTTTAGAAGGCTATAAAGTGGCTGACAAAATGAAAAAACACGGGGCTGGAGCATCTACATTTTCTGACTGGTGGGCCTATAAGTTTGAGGTTAACGATGCTATTCCTTACAATGCTGCTCTGCTTGCTGATATGGGTATAGTGACCGCTATAAATTCTGACGATGCAGAAATGGCTAGACGACTCAATCAAGAAGCCGCCAAAGCTGTGAAATACGGCGGCATTAGTCAAGAAGAAGCTTGGAAAATGGTTACCCTAAACCCAGCTAAATTATTACACCTCGACCATAGAGTAGGGAGTATAAAATCAGGCAAAGATGCCGATATCGTATTATGGACAGACAACCCCCTATCGGTATATGCCAAAGTACAACAAACTTATGTCGATGGACGTTGCTATTTTGATGCTGAACAAGATATGAACCTAAGACAACGCAATACTAAAGAAAGAGCTCGACTCATTCAAAAAATGCTGAGCGATAAAGCAGCAGGAAAACCCACGCAAACAGTAAAAGCCGAAGCAAAAATTCATTACCATTGTGACACTCTTGAAGACGGCAAACATGATGGTCATAATCACTAAAAATCATATAATGAAAAATCTAATTTTAATACTCTTAGTTACTCCACTCATCGGTTTTGGACAACACATTTTATATCTTGGTGGTAAAGCTCACCTCGGTAATGGCGAATCTATTGATGTATCAGCTATTTCAGTTAATGATGGTAAATTTGAAATGGTAGCAAATGCCAAAATTATTAGAATAAATCCACAAGCTTTTGACACTATTATACATATTTACGACCACCACGTATATCCTGCTTTTATAGCGACTAATACCACTCTAGGTATTACCGAAATTAGTGCTGTAAGAGCCACTAATGACTATAGAGAAACAGGAACGTTTAAGCCTCATGTACGCTCACTAATCGCCTACAACGCCGAAAGTGTCATTATTCCTACCATACGAAGCAATGGGGTTTTATTGGCTCAAGTTGCCCCGCAAGGAGGACGTATCACTGGCTCATCTTCAGTCATGAAATTAGACGGCTGGAACTGGGAAGATGCCGTACTAAAAGCGGATGATGGTATCCACCTCAATTGGCCTCGCTATTTTGTGCAAACAGGCTGGTGGGCTGAACCGGGTGATATCGAAAAAACTAAAGAATACGACCAGCAATCTGAAGAGCTGAAAGATTATTTTGTGAAGAGTAAGAGTTATTATGAAAGCAAAAGCAACATCAACGATTTGCCAATGAAGGCTATGAAAGGACTGTTCAGCGGTGATAAAAGATTATACATTCACGCCAATTTGCAAAGAGAAATGACCGACGCTATCTTGTTTGCTAAAGAAATGGGAATAAAGCATATGGCTATCGTAGGAGCAAAAGAAGCCCATAAAATGGCAGCCTTCTTGAAAGAACATAACGTAGCTGTTCTACTCGACCGTATTCATCGACTACCGAGTACTGAAAGTACAGCCGTTGATATGCCCTACAAACAAGCCGCTATCTTACACCGAGCAGGTGTTAAATTCGGCTTCTGCTATCAAGGTGATATGGAAGCAATGGGACAACGTAACCTACCATTCTCTGCTGGTACTGCCGTAGCTCACGGATTACCTTATGAAGAAGCAGTAGCCGCCTTGACATTAAATACCGCTCAAATTTTAGGAATTGACGAACATACAGGGCAAATTAAAGCGGGTATGGATGCCACATTCTTCATCTCAAAAGGCGATGCCTTAGATATGATGGGCAATGATGTTATTCACGCTTTTATTAAAGGCCAAAAGGTAGACCTAGACAACAAGCAAAAAGCACTCAACAGAAAGTACAGAAACAAGTATGGCCTAGAAGTCAAATAATGATTTATTCTGCTTTCTGACTTTTCTTTCATAATGACTTAAAGTTAATTTTCTATCTTTATGTCATTAACTCTTAACTCACGAATCATTATGAAACGGTTAATTACATGTTGCCTTGCTACACTATTTCTAGGCTTTAATTCATTTGCTCAAAAAAGGGATAAAGAATATGCTAACTATGCTATAAGTGTAGGAATTAGTCCTTTTGGTGGAGGACTTAACTTGACTTACCACCATTCCGAAAGAACATCTATCAATATTGGTATGGGTGGCTTTGCTGAAGGTGAAGCGCCACTAAGTCCAACTATTGACGAATTGGGTGACGATTTCACGCTAACCGCTAGTAGCTCTTGGATGGGGCTATTTCTGAGTCATCAACCCTTTCAAAAAACAGCATGGTTTAGAGTAAATACTGGACTTGCCGTTGGATCTATTGAAAACACCATTGTTGATGGTGCTGATACGTTTACAGCAGATTACAAAGAAAACCCAGTAGCCTATTTTGGCATAAACGTTGGGACTCCCGCCTACAAAGGCTTAATCTATGGATTAGATTTAGGCATGTTATTTAGCTCAGGACCTGAGTTTAACGGGCCCGATGGTGATAAGCTAGATGCTATAGAAGGTAGTGCGTTCTTCGGACCAGTATTGCCGAACTTTCAACTTACAGTGGGATACGGTTTCTAAGTCAATCAAACACTTGCTTTTTTTGTGCCCTTTAGTAGCCCACTTTTTGTCGTACTCTTTGCAGTACTGACTGGGCAATAACTTTGGCTTTCTCAGCCCCTTTTAACAGCTCCGACTCTATCTCGTCGGTATTTTCCATCAAATGGTTGAACCGTTCTCTTTGCTTAGCAAAACGCTCCAAAATAAGTTCGTATAACGCTTGTTTAGCATGTCCATAACCAAAATTACCACCTTCATACTGGGCTTTCAATTCAGCAATTTGAGATTCCGACCCTAACAATTCATACAACTTAAATACATTGCACGACTCCCAATCTTTAGGTTCTTCTAAAGGTGTGCTATCGGTCACAATGCCCATGATTTGTTTACGTAATTTCTTTTCTGGTAAAAAAATGTCAATAAAGTTATGGTATGACTTGCTCATCTTTTGTCCGTCAGTACCTGGAATAGTCATTACCCGCTTATCTATTTGTGCTTCTGGTAAAACTAAAGTATCGCCATAAGTATGGTTAAAAGAACCAGCAATATCTCTCGTCATTTCAAGGTGTTGTTGCTGATCTTTTCCCACAGGTACTATCTCGGCATCATACAATAATATATCTGCCGCCATAAGGACAGGATAAGTAAACAAACCCGAATTAACATCGGACAAGCGATTAGATTTATCCTTAAAAGAATGAGCATTTGCCAACATAGGAAATGGCGTAAAGCAATTCAGATACCACATGAGTTCGCATACTTCGGTAACATCAGACTGTCGATAAAACAAATTTTTAGAAGTATCAAAGCCGAAAGCTAACCAAGTAGCAGCAGTTGCGTAGGTATTGTGTCTTAGTAATTCCGCATCCCTAATTGTAGTTAAGGAATGTAAATCCGCTATAAACAATAGACTCTCATTAGCAGGATTTTTAGATAACTCTATAGCAGGAACAATCGCCCCTAAAATATTACCTAAATGAGGGACTCCTGTACTCTGTATACCCGTTAAAACTCTTGCCATCTGTTAATTTTAAAATGTAAAAATAATAATTGCTGTAAATATGCCATCGAAATAGCTATTTTTGTTTGCATAAATGAAAATATTCAAAGGCATACTGAGTTTATTGTGGCGATTGTGGTTCGCTCTTACCTTTGCCGTACCCTTTGTGGCCTTGCTGCCAATTACTCTTTTCATGACTCTTAGCCCCAAGTATTACCCTGCTCTTTACTTCTTTTTGCATCGTCAAAGCAAATTTATGATGTATGCTAGCGGCATCTTTCCTGAGGTGAAAAAGGATTATAAACTAAACCCAAAAAAACAATATCTCTTTTGTAGTAACCATACTTCTACACTAGATATACCCATGATGTTTTTTCTAAGTAAAAAACCCATCTCATTTATCGGTAAAGAGTCCTTGAGCAAGTACCCTATTTTTGGTTATTATTATAAGCGTTTCAATGTTTTGATTAACCGTAAAAGTTTAAGGAATTCTTATCAGGCTTTCGAAGAGGCTGGTCAACGGATAAAGGAAGGTCAAAATATGGTTATCTTTCCAGAGGGTGGCATTCCAATCAGTAGTGAAAGGTTAGCAAAATTTAAAAATGGTCCATTTCGATTGGCCGTTGAGCAAGATGTTAGCATTATTCCTATTACCTTTGCCGATAATAAACGTATTTTTCCTATTCAATATTTGAAGGGAAAACCACAACAAGCTAGAGTAACCATTCATCAACCGATAGAAAATTGTTCTAGCTATAGTGTTGAGGAATTGAAAAATAAAGTATTTAATATCATTGAAAAGGAATTGATTCGATATGAAAATTGACAAAACACTCATTGAAAAACTCGCTAAGCTTAGTCAGCTGGACTTTAGTGAAGATGCTAAAAGCAAAATGGAAGAGGATTTAAATAAAATCCTAAACTTCGTTGATGAGCTGAATACCTTAAATACCGATGATGTTGAACCTCTTGTTTATATCAATGAAGAGGTTAATAAATTGAGAGAGGATAAAATAGGTGAACACCTGACAAAAGAAAAGGCACTTAAAAATGCTCCGGCAAAAGATTCGGATTATTTCAAAGTGCCTACGGTATTAAAAAAGTAACTAATTAGCAGTTTTCGTCAAAAGCCTGCATCAAGTTTTCAGCAATCATCTCAGCTGGACGTCCCTCAATATGATGTCTTTCAATAAAGTGAACCAATTCACCATCTTTAAACAAAGCTATTGATGGCGATGATGGAGGGTAAGGCAAACAATAATCTCTTACCTTGGCTACAGCCTCCTTATCTTGTCCCGCAAAAACAGTCGTTAATTTATTGGGTTTCTTAGAGTGCTTGGCAGCCATTTTTACTGCCGGACGGGCATTACCTGCAGCGCAACCACACACCGAATTTATCATTACCAAAACAGAGCCACTCTTTTCAGAGAGAACAGCATCTACTTCTTCAGCATTGCGCATTTCTTCAAAACCGGCTTCGGTCAAATCCAAACGCATAGGGGTACAAATTTCTTCTGGATACATAATCTTATTTTTTTAGATGGTACAAAATTACTTTAGTTGGCGTTTACTAGCAAAGAAATTTGTAATTATTTCACCACACTCCTCCGCCATTATCCCTGCTATTAATTCTGTCTTAGGGTGTAATACATTTCCTGCCATAGTTCTGAATCCTCGCTTTTCATCACTTGCACCATACACAACCTTTTTAAGCTGTGTCCAATACGATGCTCCAGCACACATTACACAAGGCTCTAAAGTCACATACAAAGTGCATTCATTCAAATACTTGCCACCTAGATAGTCTGCCGCCGCCGTAAATACTTGCATCTCGGCATGAGCCGTTACATCGTTCAAGCGTTCAGTAAAATTATGAGCACGAGCAATAATTTGGTTGTCGCATACCACTACGGCACCTACTGGAACTTCATCTAAGTCCCTAGCTTTTTTGGCTTCGTCCAAAGCCTTTTTCATAAAATAGTCGTCTGAATGATCTTGTAACATCTAGCAAAAGTAAAGTTTTAAAGTAATCATTTCAAATATCTTATAGAAATTAAATAAGTCGTAATTTTACGAACTTTAAATAAGTCAATTATCATGTTACGAACACACGACTGTGGCAATTTGCGCCACTCAAATATTGGAGAAGAAGTAACCCTCAGCGGTTGGGTACAAAAAACAAGAGATTTAGGTGGAATGACTTTTGTCGATTTGAGAGATAGATACGGCATCACTCAATTGGCTTTCAATATGGATACCAATGCGGACTTGTGCCAAAAAGCAAGAAAGTTAGGACGTGAGTACGTAATACAAGTTGTGGGTAAAGTCATAGAACGATCTAGTAAAAACAAGAATATCCCTACTGGAGAAATAGAAATTGAAGTAAGTGCTTTAAACCTACTAAACTCTTCAAAGACACCTCCTTTTACTATTGAAGATGAAACAGATGGCGGTGATGATTTGCGTATGCAGTACCGTTATTTGGATATTCGAAGAAATCCAGTTCGTGATAATTTGGTGTTAAGGCACCGACTATCGACAGAAACTAGAAAGTATTTAGATGCACAAGATTTTATCGAAGTAGAAACCCCCTACCTCATCAAATCAACACCTGAAGGAGCTCGTGATTTTATTGTACCATCACGAATGAATGAAGGTCAGTTTTATGCCTTACCACAATCGCCCCAAACCTTTAAGCTATTGCTTATGGTGGGTGGTATTGACAAATACTATCAGATTGTAAAATGCTTTAGAGATGAAGATTTAAGAGCCGATAGACAACCAGAATTTACTCAAATAGACTGCGAAATGTCTTTCATTGAGCAAGAAGATATATTAAATACTTTCGAAGGGTTAACTCGCCACTTATTGAAAGAAATAAAAGGCGTAGAATTAGAAGAATTTCCACGAATGACCTATGACGATGCTATGCGTATCTATGGATCGGACAAACCTGACATTCGTTTTGGCATGACTTTTAACGAGATGAATGCCATAACTCAACAGAATAACTTCGTAGTATTCGATAGTGCCGAATTAGTGCTTGGTATTTGCGCTAAAGGGTGTGCCGATTGGACACGTAAGCAATTGGATGCTATGACGGACTATGTTAAGCGTCCACAAATTGGTGCTAAGGGACTTATCTATTGCAAGTACAATGCCGATGGCTCGTTCAAGTCTTCAGTCGATAAATTTTTCAGTCAAGAAGATTTAGCCAAATGGGCAGAAAAAATGAATGCCGAGCCTGGCGACTTAATGTTCTTATTGTCAGGAGAAACCGACAAAGTGCGTAAGCAAATGAACGAATTGCGTTTGGAAGTTGCTGAAAAGTTAGGACTAAGAAATCCAGATGTATTTGCCCCTCTATGGGTGGTTGATTTCCCACTTTTGGAATGGGACGAAGATACAGAACGCTACCATGCTATGCATCACCCTTTTACTTCACCTAAGCCACACGATATTGATAAGCTGGAAAGTGATCCTGCAGCAGTTCGAGCCAACGCTTACGACTTGGTTATGAATGGCACAGAGCTAGGCGGCGGTTCTATCCGTATTCATGACAAAGAATTACAGCGATTGATGTTTCAACACTTAGGCTTTACGGAAGAAGAAGCTAAAGGCCAATTCGGCTTCCTAATGAATGCTTTTGAATACGGGGCACCTCCTCATGGCGGTATCGCCTTTGGTTTTGATCGTCTTTGTTCGTTATTTGGTGGGCAAGAAAGCATAAAAGACTTTATCGCTTTCCCAAAAAATAATTCAGGAAGAGATGTGATGATTGATGCTCCATCAATTATTGACAATGCCCAGCTTGATGAGCTGAACATTAAACTCAAATAACATCAAATATTGAGCATAAAAAAAGCCCCATTTTGGGGCTTTTTTATTTGTCCTATTCATATTACAAAGTACCTCTATTGCCTTGCTCTCTTTCGATAGCTTCAAATAGGGCTTTGAAGTTTCCTTTACCAAAGGATTGCGCTCCTTTTCGTTGAATAATTTCAAAGAACATGGTTGGTCTATCTACAACAGGT
>JAQWJZ010000030.1 GCA_029248105.1 Flavobacteriales bacterium | reverse complement strand
GTAGTGGATTTGCTATTGATGATGTTTTAGTTGATTTCCAATGTCTAGATAGTGATGAGGATGTAGTATGTGATAAGGATGAAGTATTAGGTTGTACAAATAATTTAGCAAACAACTTTAATGAATTAGCTTCAGAAGATGATGGTTCTTGTCAAATAGATATTTATGGATGTACATATATAGCAGCTATTAATTTTAATCCTGAAGCTAATATAGATGATGGAAGTTGCTTTTTTACATTAAATGGGTGCACCGATCAACTTGCAATTAATTTTAATGAATTAGCTAATACTGATGATGGATCATGTGAATATGCAGATTTTGAAGATACTTGCGACATTGTACCAACTGGTTTATTTGTTGATGACATCATTCACAATAGAGTTGTGTTTAACTGGTCTGCACCAAGTGCTGCACCATCACACTACATGATTCGTTACCGTGAGGTAGGTACTTCTTCTTGGACAGTAATGACAGCTGGTCCTGTAAATACTAATGAATTTACTGGTACTAGCAGAACTCGTTACTTCATGCAGCCAGGGACTACTTATCAGTGGAATATTAGAGCTAGAGTACTAAACCAAGATGGTTCTACCAACTGTCAATCGCCTTGGTCTGCATCTTCCGAATACACCACACTAGAGGCCTGTGCTAACCTAGAAAACTTATCGGCTTCTACTGAGGCTAATTGGGTGACTTTAAGCGCAGATGCTCCTGCTGCAGAGTGGGGTGTATGGCAGTCTAAAGGTAAAGTTAGAGTAGTCGGAACTAACTCTTTCCGTTACTTAAATGGAAATGCTAATGGTGACATCAACGTCTTGAAAGGAAACTTTATACCAAGCACAGACTACCAGTGGCACACTAAAGCATGGTGCATGGGTAACGTTGATTCTGAAGGTAATTCTGATCCAATGTACCACTCAGGTTGGGGCGATTTCTCAGCGTTCACAACTGAAGCACCTTGTGATAAGATACCAACGAACTTATCGACTAGTGCCAACGGTGCACAAACAGCCATTACTATGTCTTGGGATACACCAGATAGTGGCGAGCCAGATCACTATTTTTTGGAGTTGACTAAAGTCACTACAGGTCAAGTATGGGCATGGAACAATATTCCTGGTTCTTCTAATTTCAAAACTAAGTTTGGTTTAACTCAAGGAGATTACTCTTGGAGAATCCGTGGTGCTTGTGGTACTAACGGTACTTCTTGGGCAACCATTTTCTCTCAGCCTGTAACTTATACTTTAGGTGGAGCTAGGATTGAGAATAATGCTGTAGTTAACTTGGATGTATATCCTAATCCATCTAGAGATATTTTTCATATCAATTTTACTTCACAAGAAATGCAAACGATAATAGTTAAGATTGTGAATTTAATTGGTAAGGAAATCTTTATTGAGGAGTTAACAGAATTTACTGGTCAGTACACGAAAGAAATTGATATGGATGCGCATTCTAAAGGTGTTTATTTCTTGGAAATAATTAATTCAAAAAACTCTTTGAATAAAAAAATAATTCTTCAGTAAATTAATTTTTTGATTCTAAAAGAGAGTGCTAGATTAAAGAATTGAAAATATAGCTTAAAAAACTATATTGAAAAATTATTCAAAAAACCTTTTAAACAATTACTAAACAACTTTAAAAATCCATGATATTTTTCATATCATGACTTATTTTATTTTCTAAAATATGAGCATATATCTGTGTAGTTCGAATTCTACTATGGCCAAGCATTTTAGACACTGTCTCAATAGGAACATTATTATTTAAAGTAATTGTTGTTGCAAAAGTATGTCTAGCCATATGGAAGGTTACTTTTTTATTGATTTCACAATTTTCAACTATTTTCTTAAGGTGAAGGTTAAGCGTTTGATTAGTAATAGATTTAAAGACAAATATATTTTCTTTGATGTAGTATTTACTTAATATTTCTTTTGCTCTATTTATTAAAGGGACCATGTAGATTGTTTTTGTTTTCTCTCTAGCTTTTTTTATCCATATGGAATTATCATTTTCAAAGTTAATATCCTTTGTTTTTAAAAGTGAAATGTCTCTAAAGCTAAGTCCAGTGAAGCAAGAAAATAAAAATAGATCTTTGACTAGATTTGTTGTTTTAATAACTTCTATTCCTTCAATTCTTTCAATTTCTTGTTTTGAAAGATAACCTCTTTTAAATGGCTGTTTTTTAAACTTAATTAAAGCAAAAGGATCCTCATTAATTAAACCATAAGCTAGTGCTTGATTTGTTATCTTTTTAAGATTTTGTAGCACTTTAATGCTTCCATTAACATTATTGAAAGTATTAGTTAATAAGTAGTTTTCAAATTCTTTTACAAATCTATGATTGATGGATTTAATTTTTTGATTTATTCCACTTTTAGTAATAAATGCTAGTAAGTGTTTTCTGAGTGTAAAGTAATTTTTTAATGTTCCTTTTGAGTATTTTTTTGGAACTTGTAGACTCATCTCATTATTGTGTTTATCAACTAAATGTATTAGAGTTGGAGTATGGGTTTTTTTATTTAATCTGTTTTTTAAATCAATAATATCTATTGACTTTTTTTCATCCATTAAATTATTTAATGATTCGTAGATTTCAGATTTTAGTTTTTCTAATTTCAGATTAGTTTTATGATTTTTTCTAGAGAGTTGTGATTTTTTATTCCAATTTTTTATGTTACACCAAAGACCTGTACTTTTTTCAAACTTTTTACCATTGAGATAAATTCTAAAGTAGATTGGGTGTTTATTTTCATAATTTACTTTAGATTTCTTAAGAAATGTCCAAATTTTAAATTGTTCAATCATACAGGGCGAAATTTAGTGACCTAAATAGGTGACCTATTTTTCTAATTTTTACGCTAGGTAAAGTTACGATTCGCTTGTAAGTTGCTGAAACTAAAACATATACAGTTTTTATATAGTTTGTATATATGTCATATATCATAATGATATATATTTTGCATTAACAAATTATCAAGTTAATCTATATAAAACCCTTAAAATCAATGAAATAAAAAAGGGTTTGATAAAAATCAAACCCTTTAATTAAGAAAATTTCGTGTCGGGGTGGCAGGATTCGAACCTGCGACCTCCTCGTCCCAAACGAGGCGCGATAACCGGGCTACGCTACACCCCGAAATTAGGCTGCAAATCTAATCAAATAAACAAGACAGCCAAATTATAATTCAATACTGCGGAGAGAGGGGGATTCGAACCCCCGATACCGTTACCGGTATAACACCTTAGCAGGGTGCCGCTTTCAGCCACTCAGCCACCTCTCCAAAAAAGAACGAGGGCGCAAATTTATACGATTTACATTGTTTCACAAAGTTTTTTCTTTTTTTATTTTTAAAGCTATAAATTCAGTAACAGCATAGCCTTTAAATGATTCGGAATGTTATATTTGCATAAACTCAAATTCTACGTCTATGTTGAATAAGATACTTACTATCCTAATTACGGTGATTACTCTGTCTGCCTGTGTAGATAGTCGAGATTTGTCACAAAATATTGTCGTTGCTCACATTTCATCAAACCCTGATGGTTTGCACCCCTATAACGATAATTCAGTCATGCGTTCTTTCATTTTTGAGCATACACAAAAAACTTTAGTAAAGTTAGATGTTAGTTCTTTAGAATATATTCCATCTTTAGCTAAATCGTTACCAGAAATTTCTGATGATGGACTCTTGTATCACTACGAGTTGAGAGACGATGTAAGATGGGATGATGGTAGTGAATTAACTGCTGAAGATATTGAGTTTACTGCTAAATTACAGTTATGCCCACTTACTGACAATGCTAATGTAAGAGGAAATTATACTTCTGTTATTAAAGACATTATTCTTTACCCTAATGAGCCAAAGAAATTTACTATGGTAGCTTTTGGCAAGAATGTAACCAACGCTAATATTTTTTCTGAAGTGTATGTTCAGCAAAAATCCCATTGGGATTCAGAGGGTGTTTTAGACGATTTAACATTTGAAAATATTCACAGTGATAATTTCAAAGAAAAGAAAGAATGGTCGGATTGGTTTAATGCTTTTAACCACGGAGATAACCGCTATCAGCCTGAAAAACTTGTTGGTTTAGGACCTTATCAAATTAGCGAGTGGGAGTCGGGTTCTTATATCATTGCATCTAGAAAGGACAATTGGTGGGGTGACAATGATACCCTTATTTATAACCAAAATTTTCCTGAGGAAATCATTTTTAAGATTATCACTGATGATGCATCGGTCTTTTTATCTTTGAAGAGTGAGGGTTTAGACGCTACCAACAGAGTAGGTACTTCTAAACTATTCAAATTACAAAAACACGATTATTTTAACCAGAATTATCATTCTGCCTTTTTAGATCAATACTCATACTATTATGCTGGTTTGAATATGCGCCCTGACGGTATCAAGCGCAAAGAATTCTTTACTGACGTTAGAGTACGTAGAGCGATGGCTCACCTAGTTCCTGTTGATGAAATTGTAGAAGTGCTATTGCACGGAGAAGGTTCAAGACAAGTGGCTCAATTATCTAATCTTAAGAAGAACTATAACGATACACTTCAATTGATAGAATTGAATTTAGATAAAGCTAAACGTTTGCTAGATGATGCGGGTTGGATTGATACAGATGATAACAACATAAGAGATAAAATTGTAAATGGTGAAAAACTACAATTGAGTTTTGAACTGAGTTATATGAGTGGTGCAGCTTCTAAAGAAACAGCACTTATGATTAAAGAAAGTATGTGGAGAGCTGGAGTTGAAGTTAAGCCTAACCCTATGGACTTTACTTTGTTTTATAAGAACGCTCAAGAACACGATTTTGATATGATGCTAGGAGGTTGGGGAGGTTCAGCGTCTTATTCTAATCCCTATCAATTGTGGCATACTTCATCCTGGGCAAACAAGGGTTCTAATTTCTGTGGCTTTGGTGATGCTTACAGCGATTCCCTAATTGATGCTGCCAATTCTGCCATTGATCCTGAAACTCACCGTGATGCTATTTGGCAATTACAAGCAAAGATATACCAAGATCAACCTTATGTTTTTATGTACAGCCCAAAACGTAAAATAGTAATACATAAACGTTTTGATAATGCCGATATGTATTATGAAAAACCAGGCTTTGTTCTGCATAATTTTAACCTAAAAGAAAGCTTTAAGACTAAAGTCCCAATGCCCTAAAAATTTAATGATATGTTAAAATATTTAGCTAAAAGAATACTCATATTTATACCTACATTGTTAGCCATTTCATTATTGGCTTTCATTATAAGTATAAGCGCACCTGCTGATCCTGTAGAAAAACTGTCTAGTTCTGCCGATAAGGAAGGAGCGGCTAATCAGCAATCTAATGCCACTAAAAAGACTAAGCAAGAGTTGAGAAAAAAATTAGGACTTGATTTACCTGTTTTTTACTTCAGTTTTGGTTCAGTAAGCGATTGCGATACCTTGTTCAAGTTAGCCGATAAAGATCATTCTGCTTGTTTAAGTGAGTTGTCTCATTATTATGGTAATTGGGAAGATGTATCCATTTATTTTCATCAGCTTAACAAAGCCCAATTCAGTCATTCTAATCTAGTGTTAGATGATATATTTGAGCAAAATAAAGATACTAACGGTCGCCCGGCCTACTCTAAAAACGAAATTAACGATGTAATTACGGAATCTAACTTTGAAATCAATTCAATGTTGGAAACAGCAAACCCTAACGTCATAGCGTCAAAGTTCAATTCATTAGATATTTTGTATAGCAAGTATTCCTTTTTATCTCCTGTAAAAAATGAGTTTGAAAAGGCTAAGGTATTGTATGATAAGATGCTTAGTCAGCAATCGTCTTGGAAAAGCTATATTCCTAAAATCATTTGGTACGGTTCAAAAAATCAATATCACTTTTGGTTATTTGGTGACGGCAAACAACGTAAAGGTGTTGTTAGAGGAGATTTTGGCTATTCATACATAGATAGTCAGCCCATCAACACTAAAATATGGAGTAAGGTATGGATTTCCTTTTCTTTCTCTTTATTATCGGTCATCTTTGCCTACATTATAAGTATTCCATTAGGTATTTATTCTGCTTATAAAAAAGACACTAAATTCGATAGGATTACTTCAATTGTAGTCTTTGTATTGTACTCTATGCCAGGTTTCTTTATTGGTGTTTTATTGCTTTATACCTTTGCTAATCCAGACACCCTAAGGTGGTTCCCTGTTTCAGGGATTCAAGACCCTACTTTGTACGACCCTTCTTGGTCTATGTTAGAAAAAATTCAACATAGAATACCGTATTTTATCTTACCTCTAATCACATATACTTATAGCTCCTTTGCATTTTTAAGTAGAATTATGCGAGTTGGTGTAATAGATGTTTTTGGACAAGATTACATACGTACTGCTCGAGCTAAAGGTCTAGGAGAAGGTAAGGTTGTTATGAAACACGCTTTAAGAAACTCATTATTACCGATTATTACTGTATTTGCTAATATCTTTCCACTAGCTATTGGAGGTTCAGTCATTATAGAAACGATATTTACTATCCCAGGTATGGGATTTGAGATATACAGCTCAATACTTAATTCAGACTATCCAATGATAGTTGCCGTATTTACTATTATTGGTTTTCTAACTATGATTGGTTATTTAGTAGCCGATATCCTTTATGCAGTTGTTGACCCTAGAATTTCTTACAAATAAAAACTATGGAACAAAGAGATTTTTCATTTAAAAAATACGCTTGGCAGCAGTTCAAGAAAAACAAACCTGCTCTCATTTCTTTATACATTCTGATAGCATTGGTTTTTATAGCCTTGTTTGCACCTATAATAGCCAACGATCAGCCCTTGTATTGTAAATATAAAGGAGAAACGTTTTATCCTGCATTTTCTACTTTGGTTAATCCATCTAAGTTGGATTCTGTGGTTAATCCCGAAACAGGTCTTACCGAAGTTCTTCAGTTTGATATTACCGACTGGAGGAAGTTAGAGCTTGAAAAGGTCGTGTGGGCACCGATACCTTATTCTCCAGATAAGGGTGATAGGTACAATAGAGAATACGTTTCTCCATTTGACGAACAACGTTATAAAAACAGTGAAAACGAGATTGTAGCTATTCCTAATCGATTGCGACATATTATGGGTACAGATAACATTGGTCGTGATTTAGCTTCTGGACTAATTCACGGTACTCGTATATCTTTACTTGTAGGTGTATTAGCTATGGGTATAGCAAGTATTATAGGTGTTTTCTTAGGTGCTTTAGCTGGGTTTTTTGGCGATAGAAACCTATTGATGCCACGCTCTAAGTATTACTTTACCTTATTTGGTATTTTCTTAGCTTTCTTTTATGGCTTTGGAGTAAGAAAATACACATTAGCTAATGCCTTTACTTCTGGTAACGGTATTTGGGAGTTGGTCATTAGTTTACTATTAATTGCTGCCATTATTGTAGGTATGCGATTATTATCTCGATTATTTAAATTCGGTTGGTTAGCCAAAGAAGTTAGTGTGCCAATTGATACTTTTGTATCTAGAGGTATTGAGATTTTAAACTCCATTCCTAGATTAATTCTAATCATTACTATATCGGCTATTTTTGTGAGAAGTATATGGCTTATAATGGTGATTATTGGTCTTACTTCTTGGACTGGTATTGCCCGTTTTACTCGTGCTGAATTTCTAAGAATTAGAGAGTTAGAATACGTTCAAGCTGCTAAGTCACTAGGATATTCTAATTTTAGAGCTATTGCTAAACATGCTTTACCAAATGCCTTAGCGCCTGTTTTTGTGTCTATCGCTTTCGGTGTAGCCTCAGCAATCCTTATAGAAAGTTCTTTATCTTTTCTTGGAATAGGTGTGCCAGACGATGTTGTAACTTGGGGTTCTTTGTTGAATTTAGGGCGTCAAGAGTTTGAAGCATGGTGGTTAGTAATGTTTCCAGGTTTCGCTATTTTCCTAACGATAACAATCTATAATCTGATAGGTGAGGGGCTTAGAGATGCTCTTGACCCTAGATTAAAGAGTTAAACCTTATTGGTGTAATTCTTTTTGGAGGAATTCTTTAAGTTGGTCAGCAGATAAGCTAATTTCTAGCACTCCTTTTAGGGCTACAGATATTTTACCTTTTTCTTCAGAAACAATAATTGCTATTGAGTCCGTATTTTCTGTGATACCTGCCGCAGCTCTATGTCGCATACCTAAATTAGAAGGGAAGCTATCATTTTCTATTGTTGGAAGAACGCAACGTGCTGCTTTTATAGTATCGCCAGTGATGATGACCGCTCCATCGTGCAATGGACTATTTTTAAAAAAAATACTTTGTAAGAAGATGTTAGACGTTTTAGCGTTAATTAACTCGCCAGTTTCAATATAGTTAGGTAATCCATTTTCTCTAGTTATAACGATAATAGCACCTGTTTTTGTTTTGGCCATTTCATCACAAGCCTTAACGATAGCAGAAATTTGAACTTCTGCAGCTGTTTCATCGTTTATCCAGTTGAATTTTAAAACCCCATCTTTAGAGAAAAATTTAGTGTTACCTATCATCAGTAAAAAACGTCTGAGTTCTTGTTGAAACACAATGATAACAGCTAATACCCCAACGCCAATAAACTGCCCTAGAATTTCACTTAAAAGATCCATTTGTAGAGCCTCAACGAGTTTCCACAGAAGGTATATAGCTGCAATACCCATAAAAATTCGAATAGCAACAGTTCCTTTAATCAATTTGTACAATTGAAATAGCAGAAAAGCTACCAATAATATGTCTAAGATATCGAGTATGTTAAATTCTAAGAAATCCATTTAGAGTAGGTTTTTGGCGAAGTTAATTAATTTTACACATTCAGCGGCTTCTTTCACGTCATGTACTCTAAGGATAGACACTCCTTTACTAAGGCATAAAGTATGAATCGTTGTTGTTCCATTAAGAGCATTATTTGCATCGGTTTCTAAAACCTTATAAATCATAGATTTTCTAGAAACACCAGCCATTAGGGGTAGGTTTAAAGCATGTAATTCTTCCAGATTATTTAATAATTGATAATTGTGCTCAAGTGTTTTTCCGAATCCAAATCCAGGATCTATTATGATGTTATTAACACCTTTTTCGTTGAGTATTTTAATTTTTGATGAAAAATAATCTACTACTTCTTTTTCTATGCAGTTATAATGTGGTTTGTCTTGCATATTTTGGGGAGTGCCTTGCATATGCATTATTATATATGGCACATCTAAATCGGCAATGGTATCAAACATCATTTTATCCAAATTACCTGCTGATATATCGTTAATAATATCAGCACCATTATCAGCACTTCGCTTGGCTATTTCAGAGCGAAAGGTATCTACTGACACCATTGTTTGAGGAAATTCTTTGTTAATAATTTGTAGTGTTTTTTCTAACCTTTTCCATTCCTCATCTTGACTGATGTGTTTGGCGTTTGGTCGTGAAGAATAAGCACCAATATCAATGATTTTAGCTCCATTATCGAGCATTTTTTCAATTTGAAGAAGTGCTTTTTTAATAGAGTTATGTTGTCCGCCATCATAAAAAGAATCGTCAGTAAGGTTTAAAATACCCATAATTGCTGGTGTTGATAAATCAAGCAATTTTGAATTACTTTCTATCGTTATAGCAGTATTAAAATTTTTATTTTTAGTCATTACTTCAAATCGAAATTGATATATGGAACAAACCATTCGTGAATATGATATGGCGTCAGCCAAATGTAAGGATATTTTTATCAAAAAAATGAAAGATTATGGTTGTGCATGGCGTATTTTAAGACTGTCTTCACTTACCGACCAAATATTTATTAAAGCTCAAAGAATACGCAGTATAGAGATGAAAGGTTCTCAAAAAGTGGGAGAGGACATCAGAAACGAGTTTGTTGGTATTGTCAATTATTCCATTATCGCCCTTATTCAGCTGGAAAAAGGAATTGCTGAACAGCCTGATATGGAGAATGAAGAAATACAAGAATTATACGAAAAATACTATTCAGAATCTAAAGAGTTGATGATGTCTAAAAATCACGACTACGGAGAAGCTTGGAGAGATATGAGAGTAAGTTCACTTACTGATTTGATACTTCAAAAATTACTTCGTGTTAAACAAATCGAAGACAATCAAGGAAAAACATTAATATCAGAAGGTATAGACGCTAATTATTTCGATATGATTAACTATGCCATTTTTGCACTAATTAAACTTAATTAATATGAAATTTTTAACTTATTTATCACGATTAATAGTAGGTGTCTTGTTTATTATTTCAGGACTCATTAAAGCTAACGATGCCGTTGGTTTTTCTTACAAACTAGAAGAATATTTTTCTGCCGATGTTCTTAACCTTGAATTCCTTATTCCTTATGCTCTTGTTATGGCTGCGGGGATATGTATTTTTGAAGTAGTTGTTGGTATAATGGTACTTATTGGCGCACGTCCTAAATTGGCCAACTGGTCACTAATGGCTATGATTGTGTTTTTTACATTCTTAACTTTTTATTCGGCATATTTTAACAAAGTAACCGATTGTGGTTGTTTTGGTGATGCTGTTAAGCTTACTCCATGGGGTTCTTTTAGAAAAGATCTAATTCTTTTGTTTTTCATATCCATATTATTCATTGGTGAAAAGCACATTAAAGCTATGTTCAATCGAAAAATGGAAAATATGCTTTTAGCTATCGTTACTTTTTTCTGTTTTGCTTTTGTTATTCACACCTACAGTCATTTGCCAGTGAAAGACTTTAGACCTTATGCTATTGGTAATAACATTACTGATGGTATGAAAACTTGTGATGAATTAGAATTACCTTGTACTGAAGAAGCCTATTATTACATTGTTAAAAATAAGTCGACTGGAGAAGTATCAGAGATGTTATCGACAGAATATCAAGAAAAATGGGAAGAATATGACTTTGTTGAAGCAACAGAAAAGACCATAGTATTGCAAGAGGGTTATGAGCCACCGATTCATGATTTTTCTATCTCTAAGGATGGTTTAGACTATACCTATTCTATACTTGAAGAAGAAAATGTGTTTATGTTGGTATGCTACAACATTGACAAAACATCTGCTTCAGAGCAAGATAAGATAAATGCCTTTTATAAAGATTGTCAATCGGCAGGCTTTTCGTTCTATGCCCTTTGTGCCTCAAGTGATGATAATATCACGGCTTTTGCTGAAGAACACAATATTGAGTACCCGTTCTATTTTACAGATGAAACGACCTTAAAAACTATGGTGCGTTCTAATCCTGGATTAATGCATTTACAAAAAGGTACTGTCAAAGGAAAATGGCATTATAACGATTTCCCATCATTAGGTGATATAGAAGCACAATTTTAGTTTTGATAGCATTTCTCTTTAAGCGTTTGAGTTATGGAATCCTAGTAATGTGGGGTGTTGTTACGGTAGTGTTTTTACTGTTCAATGTTCTTCCTGGTGACCCTGCTCGAATGATGTTAGACCAAAGAGAAGATGCTGAACAATTAAATAATATTAGAGCTAAATACGGATTTGATAAACCCTTAGCTACTCAATATGCTTTATATCTCAATGATTTATCGCCTATTTCTATTCATTCTCAAGACCCAAATACTTATTCTAATCTGCAGTCTAAAGCCTATAATTACTATAAGTTGGTAGCTTTTAACTCTAATGATATTGTTATCAAATACCCTTATCTAAGAACGTCTTTTAAAAAATCGGGCAAATCTGTTGGTGATATCATTTCTGACACCTTGCCAAATACCATTGTGTTAGCCGTTTCTTCTATACTAATAGCTATATTTTTAGGTGTTTTCATAGGCATACTAGCAGCCATATTTAAGGATAGTTGGATAGACAAAGTAGCTTTATTCTTTGGAGTTCTTGGTATGTCTGTTCCCTCGTTCTTTTCAGCCATTCTCATAGCCTGGTTATTTGGTTTTGTATTGAATGAATTTACAGGATTAAATATGACAGGAAGTTTATACTCGGTTGACGATTATGGTAGGGGAGAATTTTTAACATTATCTAACCTCATACTACCTGCTATTACATTAGGGGTAAGGCCCTTAGCCGTTATTATACAATTGACTAGAGCATCTTTTTTAGAAACGCTGACACAAGATTATGTCAGAACAGCCTTTGCAAAGGGCTTGAGCTTTGTCACAGTTTTAAGAAAACACGTTTTAAAAAATTCCCTTAACCCTGTAGTGACAGCCGTATCTGGTTGGTTTGCTAGTTTATTAGCAGGGGCTGTATTTGTAGAGTATATTTTTGCTTGGAATGGCTTAGGAAAAGAAATTGTAGATGCATTGAATCAGTTAGATCTGCCTGTTGTGATGGGTAGTGTACTGACCATTGCTCTCATGTTTGTAATTATTAACATTGTGGTTGACCTTATTTACGGATGGTTGGACCCTAGAATTAGAATGAGTTAAAATGAGAAAGAAAATTGTAGCAGGAAACTGGAAAATGAATAAGAATTTGAGTGAGGGTGTAGTTCTTGCAAATGAATTGGTAGAAAAAATTGGCGCATTGTCAACAGATGTAGAAGTGATTTTAGGAGTGCCCTTTACACATCTTGAAAAGGTTGCTTCTATTTCGGATAAGTTTAGTGTAAGTGCTCAAAATTGTAGCGCTCATATAAGTGGTGCATATACTGGAGAAATATCAACGACGATGATTGTTTCTACTGGTGCTAAATACGTTATTCTCGGACATTCAGAAAGAAGGGCATACCATGCTGAAAATAATTCAGATTTAGCTAAAAAAGTAGATTTATGTCTTAACGATAACTTAGATGTTATTTACTGCTGTGGTGAATTACTTTCAGAGAGAGAGTCAGGCAATCACTTTGAGGTGGTAAAAAATCAAATAGAAGAGGCTTTATTTCATTTGTCTGAAGATGATATGTCAAAAGTAGTCATTGCGTATGAACCAGTTTGGGCTATAGGTACAGGTGTAACAGCAACTTCAGATCAAGCACAAGAGATGCATGCATACATACGCTCTTTGTTTGCTGATAAGTATGGTAGCGACATAGCGCAGAACCTTTCTATTTTATATGGTGGTAGTTGTAAACCTTCAAATGCAGAAGATATATTTTCTAAATCTGATGTTGATGGTGGTTTAATAGGCGGTGCATCTTTAAATGCTAATGACTTTAGTCAAATAATCAATGCTTTTTAATGAACTATAAGGAGGTTTTATTTTCGTTTCAACCACTTCGACCTTGGAGTGAAATACTTATTGCTTATCTCTCAGATCTTGAGTTTGAAAGCTTTGAAGATATTGATAATGGTGTTAGAGCCTATATTAAAGAAAGCGATTTTAATCTATCAGATATAGAGACTATTTGCAATCAATTGGATTGCAATATTAATATTGATCATAAAGTCATTAAGCCAGAAAATTGGAATGCGAAATGGGAATCCGATTTTCAGCCTATCACCATAGGAGAGAAGTGTGGTATAAGAGCAGATTTTCATCAGCCATTAGATGTAGAGTACGAAATTATAATCACTCCTAAAATGTCATTTGGGACGGGGCATCATGCTACAACATATGGTATGATGGATACTATGCTTGGTTTAGATTTTTCTTCCAAACGTGTGTTGGACATGGGGTGTGGCACTGCAGTACTCGCAATATTAGCTGAGAAATTAGGTTCTTTAGATATACAGGCTATTGATATAGAAGAGTGGGCTTATAATAACGCTAAAGAAAATGTTAAAATGAATGGTGCTTCATGTATCAACGTATATAGAGGGGGTAAAGAGGAAATAGATGGTGATTTCGATATTATTTTAGCAAATATCAATAGGAATATTTTATTAGAAGATATGCAAGCTTATTCTGAGCATTTAAATCATGACGGACTGATTTTATTTAGTGGCTTTTATGAACAGGATTTAGAGTTAATTAGAGATGAGGCAGAATGCCATAGACTAAAGTATATAAACCACAATTCCAAGAATAATTGGGTAACAGCAAAATTCCAAAAACAATGAAAGCTATCAAAAAACTAACTTTACTATTTTCTTTACTTATTCTAACATCTTCCCTATGTGCTCAGTCGGGTAAAAGGCTAAAGGCATTCTCAGACGACAACACTACATATATTGAAGAGTTAAACACTTTTATGCTATCTGGTTCTTCTTCAGAAGATACCAAAAAGATGATGAAAAAGTTTACTAAGTCATGGGAAGGAAAGACTTTTTCTTCTGATAAAAAGGCAACTATTATTGAGGTATCCAACAAAATGTTGAAAGACAGAAAAAGACCTACACATTTTGAATCTTTAATTGAGGCTATTTTATCTTTTTCTAATGCCGAAACCTTTGATTCACAGTTTAATAATTGGTCGGAGATAGTAAGTTTTTTATTAGAAACGGCACCCACATCAAGGCAATTGAAATTTTTCAGCCTTTCCAATGATTTATTTTCTAAAAACACACTGTTTAGAAACCGAGCTTTAAGTTGGCATACTTCTACCTTAAACTATGTTTTTGGATTAGAAGATAGTGTACCTGTCATCAAATACATTCAACCCATTGATTTAATGTGTATTGCTCGAGGCGACACTATGAAAATAGCACAGACTAACGGTAGTTTTTATCCTATTTCAGGTCAGTGGAAAGGGCAGAGCGGTTTTGTTGATTGGAGAAAAGCTGGTTATAGTTTTGCTGAAGTATATGCTGAACTTACCGACTATAAAATAGCATTAAAGAAGCCTAATTTTTCGGCTGATTCTGTTCGTTTTTACAACCTTATGGTGTTTGATGAAAAACCGATAATCGGGAAGTTAGAGAATAAGCTTATTGAAAGAAATAAAAAAGACAGTAAGGTTGCCTACCCTAAGTTTGATTCATACGATAAGAAAATTACTCTTTCCGACTTAATAGAAGATGTTGACTTTGAAGGAGGCTATTCTTTATATGGCAATCGTTTTGTTTCTAAAGGAGGAGAGGGACAATTGGCAAGTTTAATATTTTATCGTAATGGTAAGCAATTTGTTAGAATTTCTTCAGAACGAATTGCTATAACTGGTAAGAGGGTATTGGCATCTAATGCATCTGTAAACATTATGTTTTCTAATGACTCTATAACACATCCTGGTTTGAACCTTATCTATGACCAAGAAAATAGAAGGTTAGATTTAATTTCTGATGATGATGGTATTTCTTCAGCACCTTATGTCAACACTTACCATGATCTGGATATGCGTTTTCAGAAGTTAGGTTGGGATATTGACGAAGACCAATTAATTTTTGGAACTCTACCAACCAATACAAGTCAACCAGCCTTTTTTGAATCAAATAGATATTATACAGAACAACATTTCGATGCTTTGTTAGGAATTGACGCACAACATCCTTTAGTGAGAATTAATGATTTTAATAAACAATATGGTATTAATAACACCTTTTTAATAAAAGACTTCGTCAATCTGTCAGGCTACTCTGACGATCAAGACATTCGTTTTTTGATGAATTTAGCCAAACAAGGCTTTATTAATTATAATTCTGGTTTAGGAATAGTAGGAGTAAAAGATAACGTTAGACGTTATCTAATGGCAAAATCAGAGAAAGAAGACCACGATGTAATCCGATTCAAATCAAGTGCCCCTGTTGATAATGCCAATGCTATCCTAGATTTAAATACAATGGATTTGAAAGTATTTAATGTAAAGCGGGTACAACTTAGTGAGGTGAGAGATGTTATTGCACTTCCTACAAAACAGCAAATTGTTGTTAAAGAAGGACGTAATTTCACTATGGGAGGACGCCTTATTGCTGGAGCTGGTGGACGTTTTAGAATTAAGTCTGAAGACATCACATTTAACTACGAAGATTTTAGGTTGTATTTTAAAAACGCTTCTACCGTAGTATGGATACCTAATAATCAAGAAAAATACGATGAAAAGGGAGAATTATTTTTAGAGCCCTTGGAGAATGAAATTACTATTGCTAATGGTGAGTTGTTAGTAGATACAAACATCAATAAATCGGGTATTTGGAAAGAAGATTATCCTGAATACCCCATTATAAGAAGTTACGATCGTTCAAAGGTGTATTACGATCAAGAAGAAATATTTTCTGGAGTGTATGATAGAGAGCGTTTTTACTTCGATATAGACCCTTTTGAAATAGATTCTTTAGATTCTTATAACCGTTCTTCATTAAGCTTTCCTGGCGACCTGAATTCGGCAAATATATTCCCTAACTTTAGGGAAGAGCTAAGAGTACAAGAGGATAATGCTCTAGGTTTTGTTATTGATATTCCTGATGCCGGATACCCTCTTTATGGTGACAAAGGACAATTCCACGCCAATAATAGGTTAACGCTAAATAAGTCTGGCTTAAGAGGTAAAGGAGGCTTTGATTATTTATCCTCAACGACACAATCAGACGATTACGTATTCTTTCCAGATTCTATGAATACACATGCCAATACTTTTGAGCTTGAAAGAACTGCTAACATAGCCGAATTCCCACAGGCTAGTGGTAATGTCATTTATGAGCATTGGTTGCCTTATGAAGATGTTCTTAGCGTAGAAAAAAAGACAGAAGATTTGGAGTTATATTCAGCTAAAGCCACTCTAGATGGACGCTTTTTCCTTCGCCCCACAGGTCTTACAGGAGCGGGAAAAGTGTATTTAGAAGACTCTGAATTAAGTTCTAATTTATATTATTTTAATCACAATGAATTTAATGCAGACACGGCTGATTTTGTCTTGCACCGTTCCGATGATTTTAAGGCTATTGCTTTTGAGTCTGTAAATCTGCGAACAGAAATTAATCTTATTGAAAGAACAGGTACTTTTCAATCCAATGGTAACAATTCGTTTGTGGCTTTCCCTGAAAATCAATACATCTGCTTCATTGATGAGTTAAAGTGGTTTATGGATAGGAGTATGGTAGAACTAGGGGTTTCTGAAGGGGGTAGTGGCTCTCGGTTTGTATCGACTCATCTAGATCAAGACTCTTTGTCTTTTGTGTCCAGAAAAGCCACTTATAGTTTGAAAGATTATATTATAGAAGCACAAGAAGTTGATGAGATACAAGTGGCCGATGCTGCTATTTATCCTGCCGATGGCAATGTAACGGTAGAGACAGGTGCCATAATGAGAAGTTTCACTGCTGCATCGATTTTAGTAAATAGAGAAGAACGTTATCATGAGTTGTTTGATGCTGACATAAATATTTATGGAGGTAAAAGTTATTCTGGTAAAGCTTCAGTAAACTACAAGGGTAGAGGAGTTGAAGAGCAATTAATAAAATTTGATTCTTTGTATGTGGACAGTATTTATCAATCGGTAGGTATTGGAACTATCAGTGCTGAAAGAGACTTTAAATTTAACCCTCAGTTTTCGTACAAAGGTTCGGTTAAGATGGAAGGCTCGCAAAAGGAGTTTTATTACGATGGTGCTTTTCAAGTACAACACGAATGTTATTTGGTTAAAGACGGTTGGGTAAAGTTTAACGATTATGTAGGTGTTGAAGATATACAATTGCCTATTGGTGGTGAGGTGCTCGACGAAAACGGCAAGAATCTTTATGTAGGTCCTATCATGTCTGACGATAGGATATACCCCGCTTTCTTGTCTTCTTTAGAGATAGAAACAGACTTGGTAATGATGCCTATTAATGGTTATTTATCTTACAATCCATCTCGTTCTATGTTTATTGTAGAAGACAAGACAGACTCTTTAGCTAGTAAGTTCACTATGACCAATGAAGGTTGTGTGATGAAAGGAGAGGGAGAATTTAATCTCGGTTTAGATTTAGGAAGAGTAGATGTTTCTACCATTGGTAATTTTAACTACAACGCTGTAGAAAATACATTTAAAACCAAATGTATGTTATCTCTAGATTTTTATATGAGTAAAAACGCTATGGAATTTATGGGGCAAGATTTATATAATGATCCTATGGCAGATGAATTGGAGATGAAAGAGAGTTTTTATATTCCTAACTTCAACAGAATATTACAGAATGAAGATTTATCTTTCGAATACGAAATGTATGGGCAGTTTGAAAAATTACCTTCTAAGTTGAAGAAAACACTTTATTTCTACGATGTAAACTTAGAGTGGGATCAAGAGAATTCAAGTATTATGTCTAAGAAAATGTTAGGCTTGGGTAATGTCAATGATTTTCAAATCAACAAACTTTACAAAGGACGTTTGGAACTCAATAAAGACTATTCTGGTGATATCTTTAATGTGTATTTAGAAACAGATATTGGCGAATGGTATTTCTTCACCTATTCTAATGAGGTCTTACTTAGTCGCTCTTCAATAGAAGACTATAACATTGGTATCTTGGAAGTGAAATCCCAACAAAAGAAGCTGCCAGCATCCAAAGGACAAGCCCAATACCAATACGATTTATCTTCAGAAACAGATGTTGATAACTTCAAAAAGCGTTTCTTTAGGTAGTAGTCAAACTTTATATTTTAGCCGTTATGCTTACAGGGTCTAATATTGTATTTCTAATTCTTTCCTACCTCATAGGTTCTATACCTTTTAGTATAATAGCTGGTAAGCTATTTAAAGGCATTGACGTTAGAGAATACGGTAGTGGCAATGCTGGAGCAACCAATACCTTTAGAGTTCTAGGAAAAAAAGCAGGAATTCCTGTTCTAATTCTAGATGTATTGAAAGGCTTTATTGCTGTGGATTTGGTATGGTTTACAAGCTATGTGCCTTCAACAGAAATATATATCAATTTGCAGTTAGCTTTTGGTATTGCGGCTGTATTGGGTCATGTCTTTCCTGTATATGTAGGTTTTAGAGGAGGAAAGGGTGTCGCAACGCTACTAGGTTTTATGATTGGCGTTTTCCCTGAAGCGGCAGTTATATCTATCGTTATTTTCGTGCTGACTTTATTGTTTTCAAAATACGTTTCTTTAAGTTCAATTTTTGCTGGTTTGTTTTTCCCTTTCGGGGTGTACTATCTATCTGATAACCTAGTGCCGACCATGATGATATTTTCCATTTTTGTTCCGGTATTATTGATTGCCACCCACCAAAGGAATATTGAAAGACTAGTAAGGGGCGATGAGAATAAGGTCAAACTAAGAAAGAAGAAATAATTTCATTTTTTGTACTCATATTCAATTAGCTAATTTATATTTGCAAACGAATTTGGACTCGTAGCATAACTGGATAGTGCACTAGATTACGGCTCTAGAGGTTGGGGGTTCGACTCCCTCCGAGTTCACACTTTATAATCCCCTTGACAATATTGTCTTGGGGATTTTTTTATTTCCACAAGTCAGGTAGTAGTCAAGTTAAGCACAACCAATATTTTAAAACTATGAAAAAGTACACCCTAATCATTTTGTCAATTATCCTATTTACAACATGTGAAGATTCTTTTTTCTTAGCAGATTCTTGGTCAGATGGAGATAAAGAAGGCTACGAATACCCAAGAAATTCTGAAGAGCATAACTTATTCATCGACTTATTTGAGCAAATAGGTATGGATACAGTTTTTTACGGGTTTACCCTAACAGCAGCAGATGCAGACGATGTACATTCGATGAGTAATGAGGAAATTGAATTTTACAATTTGAAAAAAATAAAAATTAAATCTATCGTAAAATACGATGCCTTTAGAAATAAAGTCTCACCTAAAGTTTGGATTAAAGTAAACCGTGAAACTGGGTGTTGATGTTAAATAAATAATAAAGTTGTGAATACCTAAATTGCGAACTTACTACTAAACTTAAAGTTGGTATCTTTGATAATGTTAAAGTTTAGGCTTTAAAGAATTTTACAACTCAACTAAAGTTGCAATAATGGAAAATTTTGACCGTAAAAAACATTGGGAGAACGTCTATCAGACCAAAGAGTTAAAAGAGGTAAGTTGGTATCAACCGATCCCCATCACTTCATTGGATTTTATTATGGAATTTAATGTCCCAAAAACAGCAAAAATCATTGATATTGGTGGTGGTGACAGTTTTTTGGTAGATAGTTTACTCGATTTGGGTTATACGGATGTTACGGTACTTGATATTTCATCAGCAGCCATTGAAAGAGCAAAACAACGACTTGCTGAAAAAGCCCAAAATGTAAAATGGATTGTTGCAGATGCAGCAGCTTTTAATCCGACAGAAAAATATGACTTTTGGCACGACCGAGCAGCATTTCACTTTTTGACAGAAGAACAAGATATATCTAGCTATTTGAAAATAGCTGAACAAAATATAAATTCATCTGGTGTTTTAGTGATAGGCACATTTTCAGAAGATGGCCCAAAAAAATGCAGTGGGATAAACATTAAACAATATTCGGAAAGCTCAATGACCGAACGATTGAAACCTTTGTTCGAGAAAATTAATTGCATTAGGGTAGAGCACCAAACACCATTCGACACTACTCAGAACTTTGTTTTTTGTAGTTTTAGAAAAATATAGTAGAAACTATCAATCAATATTTTTGTTGTATTTGCTTATGAAAACATCTTTTTTCTTCATTCTTTATTTAGTATTAGATACGATTAAATTGTTCGTATTCAACAGGAATAAAAACAGACTAAAAGCCTTATTTGTTTTACCTCTTGCATTCATGTTCTATTCATGTGATACGAATACAAATCAAACACAAATAAAACCACAAACAAAACCACAAATAGATTCAATTTCTAGAGCAGACTCATTACACTGTTTATGTGATTCTACCTTAATCATACAAAACGATTCTAAGATTGAAGGATATACAGATAAAATATCTTATTTACCTGGAGAGACTGTAGAACTATACATAAGTTCAAAAAGCAAAAACTTTAAAATTGAATTGGTAGATCAAAGCCTAGACTCTAAATCGTTATTATTAATTAATGATAGCAACGGTATTGTTCAAAATTATAATCAATGCGCATTTAAAGATGGTTGTAATTGGATATTAACAAATAAAATAAAGATACCTAAAAATGCTGTTAGTAGCTATATGACCATTAATTTGTCTAATGAATATCACCAATTTAAAATCCCAATAATTGTAAAGAGTCCAATAAAAAATAAGATATTATGTGTAGCATCAACCAATACGTGGCATGCCTACAACGGTTGGGGTAAAGCCAATTTTTACAGATACGAGGTTAATGATTCTTGTAAAATTAAAAAACAGTCTTCACAATTAAGTTTATTAAGACCTATTAAAATAGTAGGTGGCCTTGAGTATAAAGGCCATCTGTTTGATGCTGAATTAGCTCTTATTCATTGGTTGGAAAGGGAAAAATATAGTTTTGACATCGTTTCAGATACTGATATTCATTTAAACCCCAATTTACTTATGGATTATGATTTAGTATTTTTAAATACTCATTCAGAATATTGGACTCGAAATGCTTTTGATGGGATGGAGACATATATTAATAAGAAGGGGTCTTTATGTCATATAGGGGCAAACGGTATGTACTGGAAGGTTACTCTTTCTAACAATACTATTGAGTGTATAAAAACGCAAGGTGTTCATGAGTCTGATTCTACTAAAGGAGGAAAATGGAGAGACCTTGGCAAACCTGAGGAAAAGATACTAGGCGCAGCTTACGATGCAGTTGGCTATGATACATATATGCCATATGTTGTGATTAATGAAGATCATTGGTTATTTGAAAACACCAAGTTGGAAAATGGAGATTTATTTGGAAAAAGTGTTAATCGCAAATATGCATCTGGTCATGAAACTGATAAAATGACCTCCAATTCACCTGACAATATTATTCTATTGGCTAGAGGAGTAAAACAAGAAGCTGTTTATGAATTAGGTAAAGAAGGAGCAAGCAGGCACGGAGGTGCCGATATGGTCTATTTTGAAACACCAAATGGCGGATCAGTATTTTCAACTGGTTCCATAACTTCAAGTGGAAGTATGCTTGTAGATTCTAACATGAGTATTATTATAAATAATATGATAAGAAATAAACTAAAATAAGCCAATTCCTAATTATCAAAGCAACAAAATAGAACGATTAAAAACGAATACCAGCGTTTAACAGTTTGAATATATTGTTCCTGCCTAACATAGTCCATTTAGTATTAGTTATATTCTATAATGGAATCATTGGTTGTAGGCTGAATAAATAATCTATTTTTGCAGTGTTACTTATGAAAACATCTTTTTTCTTCATTCTTTATTTTATGCCTTTTTTAGTTTTGGGTCAAGGGGTGGAGCAAGAAAATAAAGTAGGTTCTTTTTATCTATACTGGGGTTGGAATGGCTCTCAGTATTCGACATCAAACCTACATTTCAGTGGTGAGCATTATGATTTCATTTTGAGCGATGTTCAAGCAAAAGATCGACAAACGGCCTTTGACTTTTCTACCTATTTTAGCCCAACTACATTTACCATTCCACAGTACAATTATCGCTTGGGTTATTATCTGAAAAACAATTATGATATATCCATTGGGATGGATCACATGAAGTATTTGATGGTAGCCAACCAAAAGGTAAGTATATCAGGAGAAATAGCACAAAGCAATACTCCTTATGATGGTAATTATTCAAGCGATGAGATAAGCCTTTCACCAGATTTTTTACAGTTTGAACATACCGATGGACTAAACTATGTCAATGTGGAATTGCGAAAAACTAAGCTTTTAACAGAATACAAGAGTTTTAAAATGAGTGAAATGCACGGATTGGGTTTAGGTCTTATAGTTCCTAAGACCAATACAACACTTTTGGGGCACGAACGCTTCGATGAGTTTCATCTCTCGGGATATGGTGCGAGTATAGTTACAGGCTTACGTTTTGATTACAAAAAGGTTTTTATTCAAGCCGAACTCAAGGGAGGATGGATAAATATGCCGCATATAAGAACGACAAGTAACACAATAGATGTAGCCAAACAATCGTTCTTTTTCAGTCAATTCAATGTAGTATTCGGTGTTTTTTTTCTGGATTTAAAATAGAAAATCAATCTTTGTTTATTTAGACCGATTTCTTATTAATTTTGCACTATGTATAAAATCATTTTCTTTTTACTTATTTCTGCCATCACTTTTGCTCAGAATATCACTGACGATTTAGGGCATAAGCAAGGCAAGTGGTCACAAAATTACGACAACGGACAATTGCGCTATGAAGGTAGCTTTATTGATGATAAACCTTCAGGTATATTTTTGTACTATAACGAACGTGGTCTTTTAAAAGCCAATTTGGAATACTTTAACGAGGGTGAATATGCTTCAGCTCGTCTGTACCATTCCAACAATAAGGTCAAAGCAGTGGGACTTTATATACATGAACAGAAAGAACAGCTTTGGAAATATTACGACACTAGAGAAAATCTTATAAGAGAGGAGAATTACAAAAACGGTCAGTTAGAAGGGGAGACAACTTTATTTTATGCCGATGGTAATGTACTAGATAAGACGACCTATTCAGCAGGTAAAAAAGAGGGAAAAAGTCTGCAGTATTACAGGAACGGACAATTAAAGGTAAGTGCGAACTATGCAGCAAATAAATTAGAAGGCACATACACCCTTTACAATTCAGAAGGAGTGAAAAAATACCAAGGCAAATATTCAAACGATATCAAAGTGGGTATTTGGAAGTATTATAAAGACGATAAATCTTTTGATTATCAGATAGAATACATTGATGGAATCTCTCAAGGAAGGCAAGATGGATAAGAAAGAAAAAGTGTTAGTCGCCATGAGTGGTGGTATTGATAGTACCGTTACTGCTTTGATGCTACATGAGCAAGGTTATGAGGTGGTTGGTATAACAATGAAGACATGGGATTATGTCAATTCTGGTGGCTCGAACAAGGAAACAGGCTGTTGCAGTTTGGACTCCATAAACGATGCTCGTCAGTTGGCGGTAGATTGCGGTTTTCCCCATATAATACTCGATATTCGTAATGAATTTGGTGATTATATCATTGATAACTTCGTGGACGAATACATTGCAGGTAGAACACCTAACCCTTGCGTATTGTGCAATACACACATCAAGTGGGAAGCTCTTTTAAAACGTGCCGATCAATTGGGTTGTAAATACATTGCTACTGGACATTATGCACAGGTAAGGGAGGAAAATGGTCGTTATGTGGTATCTAAGGGTATTGACGAATGGAAAGACCAATCTTATGTCCTTTGGGGGCTTTCTCAAGAGTGTTTGAGCAGAACCATTTTTCCTATGGGGCAATACCATAAAGACGATATCAAGCAGATGGCTATTGATAGAGGTTATGAGGAATTGGCAAAGAAACCTGAGAGTTATGAAATTTGCTTTATTCCAGATAACGACTATAGAGGCTTTTTAAAGCGTAAAGTTGAGGGTTTAGAAGAGCAGGTTAAAGGAGGAAACTTCATCAATACCAAGGGAGAGGTGATAGGTACTCACGACGGTTATCCTTTTTACACCATTGGTCAGCGTAAACTGGGTGTTTCATTCGGATTAGAAGCCTCTTATGTTGTAGAAATAAAGCCAGAAACGAATGAAGTAGTGGTTGGTACAAAAGAAGATTTGAACAAGCAAGAAATGATTGTTAAAGGCTTAAACTTTATCAAGTACGACCGTATTCCTAATGACTTTGAAAGTTTAACCAAAGTACGCTACAAGCATAAAGGGGAGCAGTCCACCTTGACCAATCTTGATAACGAAATAAAAGTACTGTTTCATAAGAAAGTAGAAGGTATTGCACCGGGACAATCGGCAGTGTTTTACGAAGGTAATGATGTATTGGGAGGAGGTTTCATAGCTAAAAAATGAGACTTTTAACTTTCCTCATATTATTTCCAATACTAGCCTTTTCACAAGATAGTCTCTCTGTAAAACTATGGATTGCTTTCGAAGACAAAGGCAGTCACTTAGTAAGTGACTTTTCACCTTTAGATTTATTTTCTCAAAGAGCTATTGACCGCCGAGAAAAACAAAATATACCTTTACATTATTCCGATTTGCCCATACCTACGAGTTACCTTTTGACCTTACAAGATTTGGGATTTACAATCCTCAACAAAAGCAAATGGTTTAATGGTGTAACAGCCTTATATTCAGGTAATAATGCAGACGCTTTGCTTGCGTTAGATTTTGTGAAACAAGTGGATACATTACAAATTTTCTTTGATTTATTAGGCGGCAGACAATCGTCAAAATTCGATGATATCGTTTTTGAAAATGATTATGGTGATGCAAGAAATCAGATAGAAATGATTGAGGGTGTTAGCCTGCATGAGCAAGGCTATCAAGGTCAAGGGATGCATATAGCAGTTTTAGATGCTGGTTTTAGAAATACGGATTGGATAGATGCTTTTGAGCATTTGTTTGCTAATAATCAGATTCTTGGTACATGGGATTATGTAGATGGAGAAAGTTCTGTTTACGAGGATAATTATCACGGTATGTCTGTTCTTTCAGTTATGGGAGGCTATATACAAGATGAATTTAGGGGTACTGCTCCAAAAGCCAGTTATTGGCTTTTAAGAACTGAAGACGCTGGTAGTGAAACGCTTATTGAAGAATACAATTGGGCAGTAGCTGCCGAATTTGCCGACAGTGTAGGGGTAGATATCATCAATTCTTCCCTAGGTTATACGACCTTTGATATAGAATCTCAAAACCATACCTATGCTGATTTGGATGGAAAGACTACGGTCATTACTCGTGCTGCTACTATGGCGAGTAGAAAGGGAATGATTGTATGCAATTCGGCGGGTAATTCGGGCAATAACCCTTGGTATTATATTGGTGCCCCTGCCGATGCAGATAGTATTCTGAGTGTGGGTTCGGTCTATGGGGACAGACAAGTATCCTCTTTTTCTTCTTATGGTCCATCTTCAGACGGTAGAGTCAAGCCATCTGTTTCAGCTCAAGGGGGTAACACTACGGTTATTACATCTAGTAATGCTATATCTACTAGCAATGGCACTTCTTTCTCATCGCCTATTATTGCAGGAATGACGGCTTGTTTGTGGCAATCGCACTACGATAAGAGTAATATGCAAATTATAGATGCTATTATACAGAGTGCCCACCTTTATCAGAATCCTGACGAGCAATTGGGTTACGGTATTCCCAACTATGCTTTAGCGAATGCTTTATTACTAGCTCTTGAAGATGTAGAAGAAGTGGCTTTAGATATTTATCCTAATCCAGTACAATGCAATGCTGTCGCTTATCTTTATACAGCTAATAATACGGATATATCTTATCGTTTAATAGATATGCAAGGGCGAGTAATTATGGAAGATAATATCGCTTGGTCTTATACTATGATGCCTATTGAAATCCCTTCTTTACAATCAGGTATTTATTTGCTTGAGGCTACTGTAGGAAATGAGGTGCGTGTGGAAAGACTAAACATTGTGGATTAAGTCTTCATTAGCTTTAAAAGTTTCAAACCTCGTGCTCTATATCCAGCACTTTTATTAGCCATATTATTCTCTAAAATACTGCTTAATTCTTGATGAATCCAATCTATTTCTTTTCCAAAAATGTATAAAATCATCATAGCATAGGCGTCAACAGCTAGTTTTTCATTGCTTATCATCCAGTCAAAACAACAACTTATCAATTGTTCTTTATGTTTTGGTGTGAGCTTAGTTTTTATGATGCCGTCATTTTCGTAATCCAAAGCGATGAGTTCGCCTATTTTGGCGCACGGGCGTTTGGCACTATCAAATTTTACTTTATCCATATTTTGAATAAAGGTATCTAGGTAAGGAATGATGTGATTTAAGGATTCTTTACAGACGAGTTCTAAAATCCAAGCGGCTCGAATAGATAATTTGACCTTTATTTCAAAGGTAAGTTCAATAAGTAAAGGAATATTGGATTTGTCATTTAAGACATATTGACAAGCCTTATTTCTATGAACTAAAGCCGCATTTTGCATAACAGTTAATTCATGGATAAGAGCTTCTTTTTTCATCTCACCTTAACAACAAACATCTTTTGAGTGCTGATAAAACCTTCTAGCACATCGCCATTTGCTACTTGTCCAACACCAGCAGGTGTTCCTGTATAGATAAGGTCACCAATCTTAAGGGTGTAAAACTGCGAGATATAAGCAATGATTTTATCGAAATTAAAGAGCATATCTTTAGAATTGCCTTCTTGAACGTTATCCCCATTTTTACTTAATGAAAAACCGATGTTGTTTATATCCAATTCTTCTTTGTTTATGAATGTACGGCTGATAACTGCCGAGCCATCAAAACCTTTGGCTCTTTCCCATGGTAAACCCTTAGCTTTAACCTCTTCTTGAATGTCCCTTGCAGTAAAGTCTATTCCTAGACCAATCTCACTGTAGTACTTATGAGCAAATTGCTCTTCGATGTGTTTGCCTAGACGATTGATTTTAATTACTAATTCTACCTCGTAATGCACATTGTTTGTGAAATCAGGAATAAAAAAAGGGTGACCTTTGGGCGAAATAGCAGTATCTGGCTTGAGAAAGAATACGGGTTCACTAGGGATAGCATTGCCCAATTCTTTGGCGTGATTGACATAATTTCTTCCTATACAAATGATTTTCATACCTGCTTTTTTCTATTGCCGTCTTTATCAAAAATGGTTTTCAATTGTTGTTCTATCAATATTCCTCCAATAATTAATCCAGCGACTAAAAAAATAGTAGCGTAAAGAATTGTTTTATCAAATGCTATATTAAAAACAATTCCTATCAATTGAAAGATACAAGTAATAGCCGAAACTAAAAGCATCATATAAGGACTTCTTTTATTGGCTTCGTTCCAAGTATCTTGATTCTTCATAGATAATGTGGTCCTGTGTCCATAAATCAAATTAATTTTTTTAGGAGGGAAATAGAAGAAAATAAGACTTAATACTAACAGTAATGGACCTATTAAAAGATGTAGAAAAATATTAGAACTTTCTTCCATTTTAGAAATCTCTGAGTTTAATTTGAGTCAGTACTTTCTTGGTGTATAGGGGGAAATCGGCTTGTTGAATCCAAGAGAAATAGCCCGGATTGGTTTGCAATACACTAACAACGGTTTGTCCTTTGTATTTGCCAAATGAAAAACATTCTTCGTTGTCCTCATTAAAGACAATGAATCCTGCCATATCAGCAAAAGGTTTTCCTCGAGTAGAAAATTCAGATAGAAAATCAATATCGTTTTCTAATTCATCATATCTATCGAGTTGAGCCGTTAGAATTTCATAAGTCGCTTGTGTATCGGCTTCAGCGCTATGGGCGTTTTCTAGGTCTTTTTCACAATAGAATTTGTAGGCAGCCGAAAGGGTACGCTGTTCCATTTTGTGGAAAATGTTTTGCACATCTACTGCCTTGCGTTTTTTCATGTCAAAATCCAAGTCAGCTCTCAGGAATTCTTCAGCCAACAAGGGGATATCAAAACGGTTAGAATTGTAACCAGCTAGGTCGCATCCTTCCATCATGTTTTTAATGTCATGAGCTAATTCTTTAAAAGTAGGCTCGTTGGCAACTTTAGCATCGTCAATTCCATGAACGGCAGTAGTTTCTGCAGGAATGGGTATGGTAGGATTTACCAACCATGTTTTACTTTCTTTGTTGCCGTTAGGGTGTACTTTATAGATAGATATCTCTACAATTCTGTCTTTGGCAACAGCCACACCTGTTGTTTCTAAATCGAAAAATACAATTGGCTTTTTAAGTGTTAATTCCATAAGATATTTTAAATGCTAGTGTTATCGTCAAATTGTTCAAGGTAATCGGCTACTTTTCTAAGAAAACTGCCACCTAGTGCACCATCAACTACTCTATGGTCGTAAGATAGGGATAAGAACATCATATGACGTATTCCTATTAAATCGCCGTGAGGTGTTTCTATAACTGCTGGTTTCTTCTTTATTGCACCAACCGCCATAATGGCTACTTGAGGCTGATTAATAATTGGCGTACCCATAACATTACCAAAAGAACCGACATTAGTCAGGGTAAAAGTACCGCCTTGTATTTCATCAGGTTTCAGTTGGTTGTTACGTGCTCTGTTTGCCAAATCGTTAACCGTTTTGGTAATGCCCATTAAATTCATCTGGTCAGCACCTTTGACCACAGGGACAATCAAATTACCTGAGGGTAGGGCTGCCGCCATACCAATATTGATATCTTTATGAACTACGATATTTGTACCATCTACCGATACGTTTATCATAGGAAAATCTTTAATGGCTTTGGCTACTGCTTCTATAAAGATAGGTGTAAAGGTAATGTTCTGTCCTTCACGTTTTTTGAAGTCGTCTTTGATTCTGTTTCTCCAATTTACAAGAGTTGTAACGTCAGCTTCTACAAAGGAAGTAACGTGTGGAGAGGTTTGCTTGGACATAATCATATGGTCTGCAATGAGCTTTCTCATACGGTCCATTTCAACAATTTCTTTATCGCCACTCATACTCACTTTGGGTGGTGTGCTTGTTGCTGCTTTTGGTGTTGGAGTAGGGGATGGTGTTGGTACTTTTGGAGCTTCAACAGTAGGTGCTGACGTGCCTTTGTTTTGTAGGTAGTCCAACAAATCGGTTTTAGTAACTCTTCCATCTTTCCCGCTACCAGTAATTTGATCAAGATCAGCAATGCTTAACCCTTCCTCACTAGCAATAGAACGTACCAGTGGAGAATAAAAACGTTCACCTTTATTTTCTATTTTTTGTACACTTTCTTTGACTTGGGCAATCTCTTCTTCTATCTTCTGGGCTACTTCTGGAGTAGAAGCAGGGCTTTCTGGCATTTTTTCTTGAGTGGCTGGTTCATTACTTTCCTCAGCAGAAGTTTCAATAATAGCAAAAGGCTCACCAACTTTCACGACAGCATCGACATCAAAAAGTTTTTCTACCAACACACCTTCTAGAGAAGATGGCACTTCTGAATCGACTTTGTCGGTTGCAATCTCAACAATGGTTTCATCCATTTCAATGGTTTCGCCTACTTCTTTATGCCAACTGATGATAGTAGCTTCTGCTACACTTTCGCCCATTTTCGGCATTATTAACTCGATTTTTGCCATTTAAAAGTGTGTTAGTTTGTGTGGCTAAATTAGTAAAATATATCACTTAATCATCACCCTTTTTTAAGAAGTAATCTTCTAAAATAATTAAAAACACCGTGTAGAATTATTAAGGTATTGATTCCCAAATGATAAAGTGGATAAGAATAGGGGTAATGCTTTTTAGAGAAAATTTTCATAGCACCATAAAAGCGTTCGATATATTTAAAACTGTAAGTATCGGTGCTTTCTCCTTTGTAATGTAAAATAGAAATAGTCCCTAGATAATAATTGTCATATCCAGCTTGTTGTATGCGGTAAGAGAAGTCGATGTCTTCGCCGTACATAAAGAATTGCTCATCTAAGCCATTTACTTCATCAACTATGGATTTCTTAATCCAGATGAAAGCCCCAGCCAACACATCGACTTTATGATTTTCATCTTTATTCAAATGACCAAGATAATAACCATTGAAATAGGCTGATTTGGGAAATAAGCGATTGAGAAAGCTCAACCTTAACAAAGAATCTTTAGGGGTAGGAAAGCCTCGTTTGGATTCTTTGAGGAAATTAGAATTTGCATCTAGCATCTGAACACCAATACCGCCACAGTTGGTGTTTTCAGAGCAGAATTTCATGCAATCGTTAAAAGTCTGTTCGTAAACTAGGGTGTCAGGGTTGAGGATTAAAATATATTGTCCTTTAGCTTGAGCAATACCTTGATTGTTGGCAGTAGAAAAACCAACATTTTTAGAGTTAGCAATGAGTTTAACGCCTTTAAATTCTTCTTGAAGCATTTTTACAGACCCATCACTAGAAGCATTGTCTACCACAATTATTTCTGTGTCTAGCTTGAGTGCTGCCTTTTGCACACTTAACAAACAATCTCTGAGGAGATTTTTGACATTATAATTAACAATGATAACCGACAATTGCATAGTCGCAAAGATAGAATTTAAGTTGAATTACAAGGATTGCTCTTTGTCAATAACTCTAAATCAATATCATTATTTTTTACATTGTTTCTCTTATTTTTGTTTTATGAACTTTTCCTCTAAACTGATACAAGATGCAGTAGAACAGTTTGCCAAGTTACCAGGCATAGGCCGTAAATCGGCTATGCGTTTGGCTTTACATCTTTTGAAAATGGATAAAGATGAAGTACGTGATTTTGGTGAGGCTTTTATCGATCTGAGAAGTAAAATTTCTTATTGTAAATCTTGCCATAACATTTCAGATATAGAGTTGTGTGAGTTGTGTTCCAATCCCAATCGTGAAGATAGTATTTTGTGTGTTGTTGAAGATATACGTGACGTAATGGCTATTGAAAACACACATCAGTTTAAGGGTAAATACCATGTTTTGGGAGGAATCATTTCTCCTATGGACGGCATAGGACCAGCCGACCTCAATATAGAAACTTTGATTACTAAAGTGGCTAGTGGCAAGGTCAAAGAGGTTATAATGGCATTGAGTACAACTATGGAAGGGGATACTACTAATTTTTACCTCTTTAAACGATTGAAGGAATACGATGTCAAAATGAGTGTTATTGCTCGTGGTATTTCAGTAGGAGACGAGCTTGAATATGCCGATGAAGTGACTCTTGGTCGTTCCATAGTCAATAGAACACCTTACGAAAACTCTCTAGCTTAAAGATATGACACCTATTCTTATACTTTCTATCGTTGCAGCTTATTTTATTGTGCTTATTCTCATTTCCTATTTTACAGGTAAAAGCGATAGCAACGATGCTTTTTTCTTAGGCAACAAACAGTCGCCTTGGTACATTGTTTCTTTCGGAATGATAGGGGCAACACTCTCTGGGGTGACCTTTATTTCTGTTCCGGGCTGGGTGGCCGACAGTCAATTCAGTTATATGCAGATGATTTTGGGTATGACGGCAGGATATTTTGTCATAGCCAACGTTTTAATGCCCATTTATTACCGCATGAACTTAACCTCTATTTATGCTTATCTGGGCGATAGGTTTGGTGCAAGTACGCATAAGACAGGGGCTTTTTTCTTCTTACTTTCTAGAACTATAGGTGCATCTTTTCGTTTGTATTTGGTGGCTAACGTTATGCAAATAGCCATTTTTGATGCTTGGAATGTGCCTTTTTGGCTGACGGTATCATTAACTATTGTACTTATCTGGATTTACACTTTTAGAAGTGGTATCAAAACCATTATATGGACAGACACTCTACAGACTCTATTTATGCTTTTGGCAGTAGGGGTGAGTATATGGCTGATTTCTGATAAAATGGATTTAGGTTTGTTGGATTTGACTCAAACGATTAGACAGAGCGATTACTCTCAGATATTCTTTTGGGAGGGCAAACAGCACTTTTTAAAACAATTCCTTTCGGGTGCTTTTTTGGCTATTGTAATGACGGGCTTAGATCAAGATATGATGCAAAAGAACCTATCTTGTAGGAGTTTGTCGGACGCTAAAAAGAATATGTATTCCTTTAGTGTGGTGCTAATCGTTGCGAATATTTTTTTCTTGGCTTTAGGGGCTTTATTGTATCTCTATGCCGAACAAATAGGTATGGACATTAGCAAAGGCGATGATTTATTCCCTCTAGTCGCTTTAAAAGCCGATTTAGGTTTAGGGGTTGGTATCTTCTTTATACTGGGCTTAATAGCTGCCGCTTATTCTAGTGCCGACTCTGCGTTAACTTCTTTGACAACCTCCTTTTGTATTGATTTCTTAAATATTGAGCAGAAAGAAGACAGACAACAAGTGCAAACTAGGAAATGGGTACATGTGGGCTTTTCTTTATTGTTGGTAGTGGCTATACTCATTTTTAAAGCTATTAACGACGATAGTGTTATTTCGGCTCTCTTTAAGGTTGCAGGTTATACCTATGGACCTTTGTTGGGACTGTTTGCTTTTGGTATTTTCACAAAATGGAATATTAAAGATAGGGCAGTGCCTATTGTGGCTGTTTTATCTCCTGTAATAGCCTATGTCTTACAGTTGTATATTCCTTTTGGCTTCGAATTACTGATGGTCAATGGAGGGATTACGTTCTTAGGGTTGTGTCTATTAATTAAAAGAGCTTAAAAACGTTTGCCGATAGTAATACCTCCAATGAAGTCGATACTCATAGGATAGCCTAAATTACCTTGAAAATTTTCATAAACATCTTTATTGTTAAAGTCTTTTGATAGACCACTCATAATTTGGATAAAATAGTTTTTACTGTTTAGATATTTATAGCCAAAGGCTACGCCTAATCCTGTTTTACGAAATTTTTTACGAAATTGAAGAGGTAGATAAATTTCATCTTTGTATATATAAAAAAGGTCGAAATTTAGATGTGTTTCAATATAAAAAGTTGAATGGGTTTTTCCAAAATACACTCTATGATAAGGTCGAATAATTTGTTTATAATAGTATTGTGGACTTACAAGTGTATATTCATATTTTTCATTTCCAAAATAATTGCCAATATTTATACCAACAGAATGATTATTATTTAAAAGCCTTTCGTAGCTTATAACAGGTCTTTTATATAGTATGTTAAGTGGGTTTATTGAAATCTCATTTTTTTGAGAGTATGCCGAAATACTAGATAATATAAGGCTTATTAATAATATTTTTTTCATAATCAAATGGCTTTAATGTTATTGGTTTAGAAACGTTTTCCTATAGAAAGTAATGCTGTGAATCGATAGCTTAGGTTAACTGAATGAAATCCAGATGAATATTTATTTTTAAAATCTTTTGAAACTCCAGTTTTCAATTGAAAAACAAAGTTTTTAGTAGAAACTTTTTTGTATCCAATATTAAACCCTAATCCGATTTTATTGAATGCTGAATCTAATCTTATTGGATCATCATAAAAGTTGTAGTGATAAGGGTTGTGGTAGTAAAGCTTATCAAAACTGAGATGACTTTCAAAATAAATTTTGTTGTAATTCTCGCCAAAATACAAGCGGTAAAATGGTCTAATAATATTTTTTTCAAAAATATCATGATCCATAATTTTTATTCTATTCTTATCAGTATTTTCTCCAAAATGCATTCCTAAATCTATTCCAACAGAATGAACACCATCTTTAAAAAGCCTTTCATAAGTTATTGTCGGTTTCACAAAAAAAATAGACACCGGACTTATAGTAACTTCATTTTTAGCCTCTTTTTTCTGTTGAGCGAAGCATATAATAGCAGAAAATAATAGGACGATTAGGAATAGTTTTTTCATAGTAGTTTGCTTTAAGATGATTCAAATATAGAAACTAATGAAAACTATTCAAATAGTTTTGGCTATAATGTCTGCCGCTGTCTATTAGTTTTTGTTTTTCTTCCTTTTTAAGTTCTTTAATCTTGGGCGAAATGCCTTCAGAAGATATAAATACTGTACGATTCCAATCTTCTTGCTTGAGCCCTTTATTATTTAGGTTTTCAATAACATAGTTATTCAAAGCCGATACATAATCATCGAGTTGATGTATTGCCATTGGAGCAAGCACTTGGTGCTTGTTGTCGTATTGTATTTGTTCGGCTCTTTCTATTTTGAAACCCAAGGTATTTGGGTTAATAATTCGTTTACCCTCAGAGATGCTATCGAATATTGTAATGGGGTAGTTTAAGACTATTCCTCCATCGACCATAATATCTAGTTCTTGGTTTTCTTTTGGCTTCTCGTAAACATTTACTAGACTATCTATAAATACCGCTTCAAAATAAAGAGGTATAGACATAGAAATACGTACAGCATCTTTTATTTTCATAGCTGGGTAGGTTTCTTTACTAAGTAGTAGAGATTTTTGTTTGTTTAGGCAAGTTGCCGTTACGTATAAATCGATGTACCCTTGTTGGCTAAGTTCTGAAAAAGTAATGTTCGGATTGGCGGTTTTGTTCTCTATAATTGTTGTTAGCCATTTATCAAATCGTTTGGCTTTATACCAGCCAAATTGTTTTTTCATTCTATATATGCCTCCAAAAAATAAGTATTTACCATTATTAAATTTATTCAATTTAGTTTGTGATATAATTTCACCGATTTCATCTGAAGAATATCCTAGAGCTAACATCATAGCCGTAATAGCTTCTGCCGAAGTACCACCTACTTTTTCTATTTGACTAATTAGCTTGTTGTTTTCCAATTCCTTAATAGCTCCTGCATAAGCTATACCACGCACTCCTGCACCTTCAAAAACTAAATTTTTAATGGTGTTTTGTGCATACAGTTGTTGACAAAAAAGAAGAATTAATAAGATGTTTTTCATGGCAAAACTAATTTTTAAGTTGCCGTTTTTTTATGTTGTGTATATAGCCTGTACACTATTGCTAGACCACTTATCATCATAGCCAAGGAAATCAGTTCAGCTTGAGTAATTTCTTGTCCGAATAGTATGTAGTTGGTATTGACTCTTATCTTTTCAATAAAGAAACGTTCTAGACCATTTACTATCATATATATACCGAATAACATTCCCGGAATATTAATGCGTTTGCGTAAGTACCACAGCAGAGTAAATAAGCCCAATGCCATTATAATTTCATAGATAGGAGTAGGGAAGACTGGATAAAGCAGTTCGTTACAATAATTACCAACACAACCTTCGATAGGAACACCAGCATTAATCACATTATTAGGGTAGGTATATGCCCACGCCCAATCGGGTAAAAAGCTTAGCCAATCGGGTTTTGGTGCTAGGTTAGTAATGCCCCAATCACCATCGCCAGAAAAGTGACATCCCATACGTCCAATACCATAGGCCAACATCAGCCCTGGTGCTGCTGCATCACTAATAACTTTATAGTGGATGCCGTATTTTTTAACGTAATAGATAACAGCTATTGCTCCACAAATTAAGCCTCCATAAAAGGTTAAGCCACTAAAGGATAACAATTGACCAACAGGGTCAGCCATAAAATCTCCAAAATTCTCAAGGTTATGGAAAATTTTAGCACCTAAAATACCAGCAATAGCCGCTATCATCGTTATGTTTCCTACCAATTGATAGGGGTGTACTGTTTCACTGATGGTTTTTGGGGTGTCTAACTCTTGTTTTTTAACTTCTTTGTACTTAGAATATGCGTTGAGTACAGCCCCTAAAATACCCCCTAAAATATGTCCGTCAGTAGATAAGATGATGGCTTGAGGATTAGCTACAAAATCCGAGTAATTGAGTGCGGCATAAATCAATTTATATGCGATAATAAACCCTACTGTAGCAGCAGAAAGGAGTTGTGTATTGCTTATTTTTTTTCCGATGACTTTGGAGCGTTGAATAGCTTTTATCAAGCCTATTTTTTCTTTACGTTTCAGTTCTAAAGATAAAGTCCAGCTAGAGAAAATAAAAGCTAGGGCAACAAAAAATCCAAAGGTCTGAATAGGTAGTGGAATGTATATACCAAAAAGGTCGTTGAGTAAGTAGCTGATGTTTGGATACATAAGGGTTTATTTAATTAGATTCAAAGATAAAAATTCCATTTTCATCTATAGTGTTTAGTTTTGTAGGCATCAGTTGGTTTATCCATTTTTCATTAAAAGGGGCTTTTACTCGAATGTAATTTTCAGTAAAGCCATACATAAAACCATCTTTATTTTCACTTTCAAAAAGTACAGTTCGTACACTGCCTTGTTGTTGCTCATAAAAGTGTCTTTTCTTCTTTGCAGAAAGGACTCTTAACATTTTACTTCTCTTGTGTCGAACACCTTTATCTACTGAATTTTCCATCTCTGCTGCTTCGGTATTGGCTCGTTCAGAATAGCTAAAAACGTGTAAGTAAGAAACGTCCAGTTCGTTGAGAAAGTTATAGGTTTTTAAAAAATGCTCTTCCGTTTCACCGGGAAAACCTACAATAACATCTACTCCAATACAGCAATGAGGCATCAAGGACTTGATAGTATTCACTCTATCCACATACAAATCGGTGAGGTAACGTCTTTTCATCTTCTTTAATATATGGTCAGATCCTGACTGTAAAGGAATATGAAAGTGGGGGACAAAGGCCTTAGAATTGGCTACAAATTCAATGGTTTCATTCTTTAAAAGGTTAGGTTCAATAGAAGAAATTCGAAGTCTATTTATACCTTCTACCTCATCTAAGTCTTTAACTAAATCAAGAAAGGTATGTTCGTGCTTTTTATTGCCAAATTCTCCTTTGCCATAATCGCCAATATTAACACCAGTAAGTACTATTTCTTGAATACCTTTTTCAGAAATGGATTGGGCATTATTAAGCACATTTTCTAGTTTATCGCTTCGGCTAATTCCTCTAGCCAATGGAATAGTACAATAAGTGCATTTGTAGTCACAACCATCTTGCACCTTTAAAAAGGCTCGAGTTCTGTCACCAATAGAATAGGCATCAACAAAGAAATTGGCATCGTCAATTTCACAAGAATGAATTTCAGTCTGCTGTTTTTTAGTTAAATCATTAAGGTAATGATTGAGTTTGAATTTTTCCGTTGCACCAAGAACCAAATCTACACCATCGATTTCAGATATTTGTTCTGGCTTAAGTTGGGCATAGCAGCCAACGATTACAATAAAAGCCTCAGGAGAAGTCTTTAAAGCGGTACGAACTAGGCGTTTACATTCTTTATCGGCATTTTCAGTTACCGAGCATGTGTTAATAACATAGATGTCAGCAACTTCCTTGAAATCAACCTTGTGATAGCCTTCTTGGGCTAATTGCCTAGAAATGGTAGAGGTTTCTGAAAAGTTAAGTTTACAACCTTGGGTATAATATGCTACTGTAGACTGATTATCCATTTGCTGCAAAATTAACTTTTTCTATTGTTTATAGGGGATAAGTTTACTTAGAATGCAAAAAAAATACAAATAGTGTAACCTTTACAATATGTTAGCCGTAAAATAAAATGCTGACCAAAGCATAATGTTGTTTTTTTAAGTTTTTTGAAAATTCATTTTCCAGTCTTGTTAGAAAATTACATCTTAACAAATGCAGAAATAGCAAATCGTTTATCACGCAATGACGCTAACCAAAAGATGTAATTCAATAAATTCGATAGCCGACATTTCGATTTATATTCCAACAGACTGGATTTTGAATTTTTTATTTGTGTATTTTTATGGCCGATGACACGCCATATTATTCGATATTTTTTCCTCTTAACACTAGCTCTAGTATTCTTTTCTTGTAATGAACATACTTCTGACGAGAGCTTATCTATTTTTAGGTATAACGAATCGGCAGGTATTAGTAGTTTAGACCCTGCTTTTGCTAAAGATCAAGCCAGTATATGGGTGGCTAATCAAATATTTGACGGCTTAGTCCAATTGGATTCTTCCTTGAATGTTCAACCTTGTATTGCTCATTCTTGGCAAATATCCGAAGACGCTAAGGGTTATACTTTTTTGTTGAGAGATGATGTATATTTTCATTCTCACGAATATTTTAATGGATTGGGTGATAGAAAGGTAAAAGCCTCTGATTTCGTTTATAGCTTTGACCGTTTGACTGATAAAAACGTAGCCTCGCCCGGAGCTTGGGTAATGAACAATGTTGACTATTATGAAGCCCTTAATGATAGCACACTGTCAATTCATTTAAAAGAAGCTTTTCCACCATTTTTAGGTCTATTGACTATGCCTTATTGTTCGGTTGTACCAAGAAAAATAGTTGAGAACACCAATTTTAGAGATGCACCTGTTGGTACAGGTCCTTTTCATTTTCAATATTGGAAAGAAAACGTAAAGCTCGTTTTGAGAAAAAATAATGCCTATCATGAGAATGGGTTTCCTTTGTTGGATGCCGTAGCTATAACATTCATTAAAGACAAACAAACTGCCTTCCTAGAGTTTATAAAGGGTAATTTGGATTTTATATCTGGGTTAGATGCTTCTTACAAAGACGAAGTATTAACGCCACAAGGGGAGTTGCAAAATGACTATAAGTGTAAAATTCAATTACAGACCTTACCTTATTTAAATACCGAGTATTTAGGCTTTTTGATGGACGAAAACAATTTGTCTCCCACTCAACATTTAGCAGTTAGAAAGGCTATCAATTACGGTTTTGATAGACAAAAGATGATGACCTATTTGCGTAATAATATAGGTAGTCCAGCAACGGAAGGTTTTGTTCCTAAAGGATTGCCCTCGTTTACCGATAGTTTGAATGGTTTTGATTATAATCCTGATTTATCTAGAAAACTATTAGCCGGTGCAGCTATTAGCAGCCCTATATCTATTGAATTAAACACTACTAGCTCATATTTGGATTTGTGTGAGTTTATTCAAAATCAATTGTCTGATGTGGGTATTAGCGTAGAAATTAATATCAATCCGCCATCTACACACAGACAGATGGTAGCCACCTCAAAATTGGATTTCTTTAGAGGTTCGTGGATAGCAGACTATGCCGATGCAGAAAACTATCTGGCCTTGTTTTACTCTAAGAATTTTTGTCCGAATGGTCCAAATTACACCCATTTTTCTAACCCTGTATACGATGAGTATTACGAATTAGCCTTGAAGGAAGTGTCATTGGAAAAAAGACAATACTATTACCAACTAATGGATCAGATGATATTGGATAATGCGGCAATTGTACCCTTGTATTATGATCAAGTTATTCGATTCGTCCAGAACGACATTGTGGGTTTCGAATCCAATGCTATGAATTTGTTACAGTTAAAGAGAGTTGAAAAACAAAACGATTAGTTAAAAGCACTTATTATTGGATAATGATCAGAAAGACTTACTTCACTGGTTTTGAAATTTACAATCTCTAGCTCTGGACTATACAAAATGTAGTCTATTCGAAGTGCAGGAAATTTACCATTATAAGTTTGTCCTATACCTAGCCCAGCATTAGCAAAACTGTCGTTTAAACCTTCTGAGAGTTGCTTATATGTAAATGAAGTGGGGGTGTCGTTAAAATCACCGCAGAGAATAATTGGGTAGGGCGAGGTATTCATATGAGCTTTAATGGCTTTTACTTGTTTAGCTCTTTTGAAAAAAGATACTTTGAGTCTTTCAATAATACTTTCAGCACCTTCAACAGTTGGCCTGTCTAAAAATTCATAATCTTCTTTTTGAAACCAATTGGATGCCAAGTGAGCATTATACACTCTAATACTGTCTTCACCTATCACTATGTCGCTATAAATACAGACGTTATTGGTTCTTTCTCCAGAAATACTAACTGTTCCTTTGTTGAAAACAGGAAATTTGGAATAGGTTGCCATTCTCCAACTCTTACGTTCGTTTTGCAAACCGATATGACTAAAAGGGTAATTGAATTTTGGTAATTCTTTAGGGGCATAAAATTCTTGTAGGCAAAGGACACTAGGCGATTCGTTATTTACATATTCAATAATATCTTCCTTTACATTATCTTTATTAATCCAGTCGTAAGCATTAAATAATCTAACATTATAGCTCATGATAGTAAATTGACTATCGGTTGATGTTTGATTTTTTTGAATAATAATTAGGTTTTTGATATGTGCATAACCTAGCAATATAATGATGATGTTAGTCCAAACATATTTTTTAAAACGTATTATCCAATAAAGAGCAAACAAGCAATTTATGAGCAAAAGAAAAGGATATATTAATCCTAATAAGGCAATAGGCCACAAAAAGGTGTCCGGGCTAATGTAAGGCGAAGCATAGGAAAGGAAAAGCGCAAAAAGCAATAGCATATTAAGAATATATAGAATGCCGTTTAGCATAGCTTTATTTTTTACTGGCTTTAAATAAGGTTTCTTTTTCTTCTTTGTTTAAACTATCGTATCCTGATTTGGCGATTTTATCAAGAATCCTATTGATTTGCTGTTGTTCGTTGGATTTGTTTTCTCGCCATTGGTCATCGGTTTTTGGTCGTTTGTAGGCCGTTTTCAATGGTGTTGATGGCTTGAAAAGATTAACCAAATAATCCATTAAATGATTAAACCAACGACTAGTATCTTTACCTTTCAATAATTGTCGGCTATAATAAAATCCATAAAACGCACCGCCTAGATGGGCTATGTGTCCTCCAGCATTTCCATTAGGAATAAGAATTAAATCCAATACGATGGACACTATAGCTATATGCTTTAGTTTTACTCTACCAATAAAGGTGAGATTAACGATATAATTAGGGACGTATGTGGCAATAGCTACTAATACTGCTAATACTGATGCAGATGAGCCTACCGCCATAGATTGAGCAAGAACACTATCGAAAACAGGGAAATAATTAAAAGCTAAAATGTAAAATAAACCACCTGTTAAACCGCCTAAAACATAGGTGCTTACAATTTGTTTATTGCTAAGGTATTTTAAGAATATAGTGCCACCAAAATAAAGCCATAGTAGATTGAATATCAGATGGATAAATCCATCGTGAACAAACATATATGTTATGAGTGTCCAGGGTTTGGAAAGTAATTCGCTTCCATTGGCTGGAAGAGCTACTAGGTTAATAAGTTCATAACTGGGTTGATTGAATAGAAAGAAGAAGACACTAAGAACCTCAATAAATACAAAAACAGCAAGGTTGATGTAGATAATACGACTTAATAAGCTGCCTTTTTTAAAGCTATGTTTTAATTCGTTAAATATCATAATTAGTAAAAATGTTGGCTATTCTTACGCCAATATTTAATGAGTAAATATCCAAATAACATTCCGCCAAGATGAGCAAAGTGTGCTACATTATCACCAGGATTGTTTTGTAGCCCAAGCCACAATTCTAATAATCCATATCCAGCAACAAAGTATTTGGCTTTAATAGGTATTGCGAAATAAAGGTAAATAAGAGTGTTTGGAAATAACATGCCAAAAGCTAAAAGTAATCCAAATACTGCACCAGAAGCTCCAACAGTAGGAGTGTGGTAAAGTATGTTTAATTTTCCCATCAGAGGATTAACAAAATTCTGCCCATTCTGTAGAGCGTTATAGCCGTCAGCAAGAACGGTACTGATTTGCTCGGCAGACATTTGAGCTTCTACCATTGAAATTTGAAATTGACTTACGCCTAAATGTAAAAGTGCTGCACCAAAGCCGGTAATCATATAGTAAATCAGAAAGCGTTTAGAACCCCAAATGTTTTCTAGTTGATTACCAAACATCCATAAGGCAAACATATTGAAAAGTATATGCGAGAGGTTGCCATGCATGAATAAATGAGTAACGAACTGATGGGGTCTGAAATCTGGAGATTGCCAATTGTGAAGTCCAAAAATTTGATCTAGATTAATACCGAAATTACCGCCTAAAACAAATTTGGCCAAAAAGAATAAGGCATTTATAATCAAAAGATTTTTTACAACCTCAGGTAAATAACTGAATTTAGCTGGTCCGATGTTCATATTAAAACTTTTTAACTAATTCCTCTAGTGTTAATGTGATAAGTGTAGGTTTTCCTTTAGCTGTAGTGTTGGGTATCTGACAGGCGAATAGATTGTCAATAATAGAACGCATTTCTTCTTGATTTAGCTTGCGTCCGGATTGGATAGACATACTCTTTGCTAGTGATCGAGATAGGTTGTCATGTTTTTCTATTGAAGATTCATTCTTAAACTGTTCAACCAATTCCTCAATAACTTTATCTAGGTTATCCATTTCTACATCGGTTGGGGTTCCTAGTACCACAATACTGTTTTTGTTCAAATAATCAAATCTAAAGCCCATATTCAAAAGCTCATCGCTTATGGTTTTTACAATTTCAATATCAGAAGGTGCCAGTTCAATTGTCTTAGGGAATAAAAGCTGTTGAGAAGGCCCTTCGTTATGCTGCATTTTCAAATAATACTCATATAATATTCTTTCGTGAGCCCTTTGTTGGTGTATAATCATAAGGCCTGACTTTATGCTAGAAACTATATATTGCCTATTGAGTTGAAAAATAGTCTTATCTGTTTCTTCCGTGTTTTCGCTCCAACTTTTTCCCAGTACTTCGGTAGTATTATTGCTTGGGGTTGGAAGTTCTTCAAAAAGCTGTTCCCAATTTTCAGTTTTTACTTTTGGTGTTGGGGAGTAGGTATTGTCAGATTTTGTTTTTTGTTCAAATGGATTATAGCTCGAATCTACTTTTATACTAGGTTCTTTAAGATTTACTTTCTTCGAAGTAGGGATATTATCAAAAGCGGGGTCTTTTTCAAAATCCAATGAGGGTACGATATTATGTACGCCTAGAGCTCTTTTTACACAGGAACGTACAATAGCGTAAATGGATTTTTCATCTTCAAATTTTATCTCTGTTTTAGTAGGGTGAATATTGACGTCAATAAATTTTGGGTCAATGTCAAAAAACAAAAAATAAGAGGGGTGGTGTTTTTCTGGAATAAGTTCTTGAAAAGCATTGGCAACAGCATGGTGTAAATAACCGCTTTTTATAAAGCGTTGATTAACAAAGAAAAACTGTTCTCCTCTAGTTTTTCTTGAAAATTCTGGCTTACCAACAAATCCGTTGACCGCAACTAAAGATGTTTCTTCTTTGACAGGTACGAGTTTCTCGTTGTACTTATTTCCAAATATCCCTACAATACGTTGTTTTAAAGATGATGAAGGTAGATTGAAAACTTCCTTATCGTTTTGAAAAAAGCTCATTGCACAATCGGGGTGAGCTAAAGCCATACGCTGAAATTCATCGATAATATGTTTCAGCTCAACGTTGTCTGACTTTAAGAAATTTCTTCTAGCAGGGACATTAAAAAATAAATTTTTGATGGATATAGATGTGCCGTTATTAGTGGCGCAACTTTCTTGCGATTTTAACTCACTTCCTTCAACTAATATCTTAGTGCCTAAATCGTTAGAATGTAATTTGGTTTTTATCTCTAGGTGAGATATAGCCGCCATAGATGCCATTGCCTCACCTCTAAACCCCATTGTTCTGATTGAGAATAAATCATCTGCCTTTTTGATTTTTGAAGTGGCGTGCCTTTCTAGTGACATTCTAGCATCAGTATCGCTCATTCCAGAGCCATTATCCACAACTTGAATGAGGGTTCTGCCAGCATCTTTTATGATGAGTTTAATATTTGAAGCACCTGCATCTATTGCGTTCTCTATTAATTCCTTTACGGCAGATGAAGGTCTTTGTATAACTTCTCCAGCAGCTATTTGGTTGGCAACATGATCGGGTAAAAGTTGAATAAGGTCTGACATATTAGATTTTCAATAAAGCAAAGCTAATTAATAGTAATATGATAACGATAAGAATAATGCGTTTATTTGATACTGCCACTTCTTTTGAGCGTTTTGATTGTTGCCAGTCTTTATTAAACCTTAAAGACGATTTGCCGCTTTCAGCATTTTTGATTCTTTTTTCTAAATCTTCTTTTTGGGCATCGTAGTATCTCGTCTTCAAATCGAACTGACGATGTCTCGATGTTTTAAAAAAGCTTGGAAGTTTGGGTGCTTGCATACAGCAAAAATACATAAATCTGTAGCAATAGAGTAGGGCAGTAGAATTGAATTTTTGAGTCCATTTTATGTTATTTGATGAGGACTATTTTTTAAAGCTAAAGCTGTTTGTTTTGTACTGATGTAAACATAAATTAGTTGTTTTTTGATCTATTTTTGTTATAAAATCAAACACTTTGGATTAAAAATACATAACTATTGTAATTTCAGTATATTACAATATTTATATGAATTAAAATATTAATAAAAATAGACGATTATAGCTATTTAATGTGAATATATAGTGGTGTTTTTATGTTGATTCAAATAAATAATGTTTACATTTGTAACAGGATAAAATAATGGAAAATCGTATTCAAAATATCATCGAAAATTATGAGTTAAGCTCTAACGCATTTGCTAAAGAAATTGATGTAAATCGTTCAACAGTGTCGCACATTTTGTCAGGACGTAATAAGCCAAGTATTGAAGTTTTGCAAAAGATTCTTAAACGCTTTCCAGATGTTTCGGCTAATTGGCTTTTATTGGGTCAAGGTGGTATGTTTGAGCTTCAAACTAAAACATCTGAACAAGGTAATGAATCTAAATCACCGGAAAGTGATAGCAAAACGATTGATAAAATTGTTGTTTTTTATAATGATAATAGTTTTGAAGAATACCATCCGAACAAATAAACTTATTATTTTTGCCTAACCAACACTTCTAAAGATGTATAAACTGTTAGTCAAGCCCATCCTATTTTTATTTCAAGCCGAATTTATACACCATCTTATCTTTAAATTAATCAAATTAGCCTCATATATTCCTTTCAAATTAAAAGCTTGGGATAGTATTTTCAGAGTTAAAGACGATAGACTCAAAATAGAGGTCTTTGGTTTAACATTTGATAACCCTGTAGGGCTTGCTGCAGGATTTGATAAAGATGCTAAGCTTTTTAACGAACTTGCTTCTTTCGGATTTGGATTTATTGAGATAGGAACTCTTACTCCTGTAGCTCAAGCTGGAAACCCAAAGCCTCGATTGTTTAGGCTACCTCAAGACAACTCATTGATTAATAGAATGGGATTTAATAATGGTGGAGTAGAAGATGCTGTTAAACGTCTAAAAAACAGAAAAACGAATATTATTATTGGCGGAAACATTGGGAAAAATAAAGTGACTTCTAATGACGATGCGGTTAAAGATTATGAGATTTCTTTTGAGTCACTTTTTGATTATGTAGATTATTTTGTAGTTAATGTAAGCTCACCTAACACACCAGGATTAAGGGAGTTACAAGAAAAAGAACCTCTTACTAAGTTGCTTCTTCGATTACAAGAATTAAACGATTTAAAGATTAAAAGGAAACCTATACTTTTAAAGATTGCTCCAGATTTAACCAATGAACAATTGGATGATATCGTTCAGATAGTCACAGATACACGCTTAGATGGTTTAATAGCCACAAACACTACGATTGATAGAAATGGTCTTAAAACCTCTAAAAACAACCTTGATTTGATAGGAAATGGCGGTGTAAGTGGTCAGGCTGTTAAGAATCGTTCAACCGATGTTATTCGCTATATCTCTGAAAAGTCTAAAAAGAGTTTTCCAATTATTGGTGTTGGGGGTATTCACTCTGCTGAAGATGCTATTGAAAAATTAAATGCAGGGGCGACCTTAGTTCAGATATATACAGGTTTTGTTTATGAAGGGCCTGGTATTGTGAGAATGATTAACAAAGGAATAATAGATGCTTATGAAGATCATAGAATGTCCTAGAGATGCGATGCAGGGAATAAGCGATTTTATTCCTACAGAGAAAAAAGTAGCTTATCTTAATGCATTATTGAAGGTAGGGTTTGATACCTTGGATTTTGGAAGTTTTGTTTCTCCTAAGGCCATACCTCAAATGAAAGATACAGCCGATGTGCTTTCGCAACTAAATGATTCTAAAACAAAATTATTAGCAATTGTTGCTAATCAAAGAGGTGCTGATGATGCTTGTGCCTTTGAGCGTATTGATTATTTAGGCTATCCTTTTTCTGTTTCTGAAACCTTTCAACAGCGCAATACAAACAAAAGTATTGGACAGTCTTTGTCCTTAGTTGAAGATTTGCAAAGTAGTTGTCAAAAACACGGTAAACAGCTTGTAGTTTACTTATCTATGGCCTTTGGCAATCCTTACGGAGAGCATTGGCACGAAGATATTGTAGCCAAATGGGGAGAGAAATTGTCCGAATTAGATGTTAAAACGTTAGCCTTATCCGATACTATTGGAGTTTCAAACCCTTCTAATATCGAACGTTTATTTTCTTTGTTGATCTCAGAATATCCAAAAGTAGAGTGGGGCGCACACCTTCATACTCATCCTGAAAGTTGGAGAGAAAAGGTAGAAACGGCCTACAATAGTGGTTGTCGTCGTTTTGATGGTGCAATAAAAGGCTTTGGGGGTTGTCCTATGGCAAAAGACGATTTGGTAGGTAATATGCCGACTGAAAAATTAGTGTCTTTTACTCAAGAAAAGAAAATAGAAACGGGAGTAAATACCTTGGCTTTTGAAAGCGCATACAATAAAGCGATTGATACCTTTTAAACCTGTTAGTTTTTGATAATTCTATGTATTTCTTGAGAATAATCCTTATTCAATACTTTTAAAATGTAATTCCCCTTGGAAATAGCTTTTAAATTAATTCTTTCAATATAATCGCTTTCCATTACTTTTTTCGCATCTATTGAATAAAGACTTAGCTGTATTATTTCTTGTCGCTACTAACATTAAGGAAGTCATAAGTAGGGTTAGGGTAAACTAAGGTGTACCAACAACAGGGCAGTTATAGCCATTGTTCATGGAGGACAAAGAAGTACTGAATTCCCAACCATCTTGTCCAGTAATATCTCCTAGGGATAAATTTTCAAAATCATAGACGGCAATCTGTTGAGAAAAGGACGAGAAAAAGAAAAAAGTAAAAAGGATGAAAAATAAGCGTTTTGTCATCTTAGAAGGGCTTTAAGAGTTGTTGATAATACCTATCAAATATAAGTTATTTTTTAAAAAGTGTAAAGAAAATAGGACTAACTTTGTACCGTTACGGTTTCTTAAAAGAATTAATAGGGAAGGAGGTGTAAGTCCTCAACTGTTCCCGCAGCTGTAAGCTCAACAATAACCTAAGATCTACAGTCCACTGTTTTAACGAATGGGAAGGCCACTTAGGAGAGTAAGTCAGAAGACCTGCCGTCACAAGCGAACGGAAAACCTCGGGATAAGGTAATCTTAGTATTTATCTTTTTTAAACCTAAATTAAAATGAAAAAAACAATTTTGCTAATGTGCATTGCATTTCAATGTGTATTTGCCCAAAACGATGTTGTAAACCAAGTATTGGTTCTCAACGAAGGACGTTATGATTACGAAACTGGTGAAATAACCACTCCAGTAACAATCGGAAGTTATGATCCGATTACAACGGATTATTCAGTAGTAGATACCATTGATGGTGCTCGTTTTGCATCCGATATGCTAATCGATGGCGATTATCTTTACGTAGCTGCTGACACTCAATTGTTAAAGTACGATTTGAATACGTATGAATTATTAGCAACTCAAGCTGTAAGTGGAGTTAGGAATTTGGCAATATTTGATGGTAAGATTTTTGCTTCTAGAGGTGATTATGATAGTCAAACATATTTGCCAATATTATTCAACTCCTACCTTCAAATATTCAACACCTCGGATTTAAGTTTTTATATGGAGTTAGATACAATTACTGGTCCAAAATGGTCTACTCAGAATATGGTAATTAATGACAACAATCTTTTTGTTGCTATCAATAATGGGTTTGAATGGGGTAATGAAAAATCTCTAATAGGTGTTATTGATTTATCTACACTTAACTATCAGGAAGAAATTGACCTTGGTGCAGATGGTACAAATCCTGATAATATGATGATTGATGACGATTATATTTACACCGTTAACAACAAGAATTGGTCGGGTGCATCCTTTTCTAAAATTGATCTTAGCACATTAACAGCTTCAACTATTAATGTTTCTAACATGAGTACCGGCTGCGGTACATCTTGCTTGAGAGGGGATAAAATTAACTTTCAGATTTCAATGGATTCTGTTTTATTAGAGTGGGATCCTATAACTTTCACATCTGAAGGCAATGCATTGGGAGTTAATCAGAATTTTTATGAGTTAGCACATGATGAAGTCAATGACCTTTTATATACTAGCTCAACAGATTATGTTTCATATGGTAAAGTACATATTTACGATGCTGATAATAATCTTGTTTCTGAATTCGATTGTGGTGTTTCGCCAGGCACAATAGTGTTTGATGTCAGAAGCACAACTTCAATTCACGATTATGAAATGGGGCAAAACACAGATAATATGCTGTTTGATATATTTGGTAGAAAATTAATAACACTAGATAGTCAGCCTAAAGGAATTTATATCGATTCAGGTAAAAAAGTATTTAGGCAATAATTTTTTAAAATAATTTTAAAAGGAGCTTCGGCTCCTTTTTTTATTTTTTATATTTATCAAAATTGAAAGAATATGTTAGAACTCGCTGCAATTATTGTTTTTGGTTTACTTGCTCAGTGGATAGCTTGGAGAATGAAAATACCCGCTATATTTCCTCTTATACTATTGGGTTTAGCTATGGGGCCATTATCTACTTTAGTTTTAGACTATCAATGGATTAATCCTGAAAATATTTTTGCGGGTAAAACCATGTATTATTTTGTTTCCCTTTCGGTTGGTGTAATACTATTTGAAGGAGGATTAACCTTAAAATTCAAAGAAGTAAGACAGTTAGCTGGTGTGGTTAGAAATTTGCTCATTTTTGGACCTATTGTGATGGGTATAGGAGGAGCCTTAGCGGCTCATTATTTCTTAGGAATGGATTATAGAGTAGGTCTTCTCTTTGGTTCTTTAATCATAGTAACAGGGCCTACTGTAATTGCACCTATTCTTAGAAGTGTCCGCCCAAAGAAAAACATAAGTACTATTTTGAAATGGGAAGGTATAGCAATTGACCCAATTGGTGCTTTAGTAGCTGTATTGGTTTATGAATTGCTATTTGTATCGACAATGGGAGTAGGAGGCGATCACTCTATGGGATTAACTCAAGTGGCTTTAAAAACCTTTTTCCTAACTCTTTGTGTAGGAACATTTTTCGGACTTCTTTCAGGATGGACTTTACATTCACTATTGAAAAGAAATTTAATTCCTCATTTTTTGATTAATGTACTTTCCCTAGGGTTTGTCATTTTTGCTTTTGCTGGTGCAGATACATTACAGGCTGAGTCAGGTTTATTATCAGTTACTGTAATGGGAATACTATTGGCAAATATCAAAACACCAAACCTTGATAAAATCCTCGATTTCAAAGAAAGTCTAACTGTTATTTTGATTTCAGTTTTGTTCATCATTTTATCGGCCAAAATATCAATGGAAGATTTGAGGCTATTAGAGATAAACTCATTGTATATCTTCTTAATTGTTGTTTTTGTTTTACGACCTATTGTGGTATGGATTAGTTCATGGAGGTCTGATTTGAATTGGCGTGAAAAGGCTTTTATTGCTTGGGTAGGGCCAAAAGGTATTGTGGCTGCTGCTGTAGCATCATTGTTTTCATTATATCTGATGTCTGATAAAATTAGTTTACCAGCTTCACTTAGAGCAGACGTAGAGTTATTAGTACCATTAACATTCATGATAATTTTAGGGACAGTAACTTTAAATGGACTTACTGCCAAAGCTGTTGCTCGTGTTTTAGGTCTAATTCAAGATGTTAAAAATGGGGTGGTTATTGTTGGTGCAAATGAAGGATCAATTAGCATAGCGAAGTATTTAGAAAAACACAATATTTCTAACACTCTTGTTGATCTTTCAAGGGAAAATATCCGTCAAGCAAGAGCAGCAAAGTTAAATGTTCTTGAGAAAAACATCTTATCTGATGATGACGATTTAGAGTTAGATAATGTAGGTCATTTATTGGCATTAACATCCAGTAATGATGTAAATATATTTGCGTGTAGGAAGCTTAAAACTACATTTGGAGAATCTAATGTACATAGACTGATTACTGTAAATGAAATAAAATTTGATGCTTTATCACGTCCAAATAATATTTTATTCTCTGATGATACGGATTATATTAAACTTATATAATTAGTAAGAAAGCATCCTCAAGTCAAAGAATTAGATATAACATCGGAGGAGGAATTAAAATCTCTACTATCAAGTGATAAAAACACATATATACCTATGCTTGTTCGTAGAGGAGATAAGATCGAATTCATTACTGTTGATTATGAATATCAGTATTTAGAGGGAGATAAACTAGCATATATCGGGGAGTTAAATTAGTTATATTTGCCCCCAAAATATCTTCTAATGAAAAACACTGCACTCACACAAAAGCATACGGATTTAGGTGCTAAAATGGTTCCCTTTGCTGGATATAATATGCCTGTTCAATATGAAGGTGTAACTGCTGAACACTTGAATGTAAGAGATAATGTAGGAGTTTTTGATGTATCTCACATGGGAGAATTTTTTGTTGAAGGTCCTAATGCATTAGATTTAATACAAAAAGTTACTTCTAATGATGTATCCGTTTTGGTTGATGGTCAAGTCCAATATTCTTGTATGCCTAACTTGAGTGGAGGTATAGTTGATGATTTACTAGTTTACAGATTTAATGCTCAAAAATATATGTTGGTGGTTAACGCTTCAAATATTGAAAAAGATTGGAACTGGATTCATCAATTTAACACAAATAATGTTAAAATAAGTAATCTATCAGATGATTACTCTCTATTAGCTGTTCAAGGGCCTAAGGCTGCTCAGGCTCTTCAATCTCTTACCCCTGTGGATTTGTCTTCAATGAAATACTATTCTTTTGAAGAAGGTGATTTTTGTGGACTTAAAGATGTAATTGTTTCTGCTACGGGTTATACTGGTGCTGGTGGTTTTGAAATATACTTTCCTAATGAACACGCTGAAATTATTTGGGATTCGATTTTTGATTCTGGTCAAGCCTATGGCATTCAGCCTATAGGTTTAGCCGCTAGAGATACTCTAAGGTTAGAAATGGGTTTTTGTCTTTACGGGAATGATATTAATGATGAAACTTCTCCATTAGAAGCTGGCTTGGGATGGATTACGAAGTTTACTAATGATTTTAATTATTCCAGAGAATTATTGGCTGAAAAAGAGAACGGTATTCAGCGTAAAAGAATTGGATTTGAAATGTTAGAGAGAGGTATTGCTAGAAATGGTTATGCAATTTTAAATGAAAACGATGAACAAATAGGTTTTGTAACCTCTGGAACTATGTCGCCTTCATTACAAAAATCTATTGGTATGGGATATGTAAATACAGCTTACGCAAAACTGGATAATGATTTGTTTATTCAAATAAGAAATAAAAAGCTAAAAGCTAAAGTCGTTAAGTTACCTTTCTTCAAAGATTAGTTTATATGAATAATATAAAAGTTTGTTTAACACCATCACTTTTCCCTATTTATTGCGATAGAAAAAGTATAGTAGTTGTGGTAGATGTTTTACGTGCTACATCAGCAATATGTACGGCTTTAGATTTAGGGGTTCAATCCATTAGACCTGTATCTACTTTAGAAGATGCTTTGGATTTTAAAGATAAAGAGGATTATGTTTTGGCAGCAGAGCGTAACGGAAAAATTGTTAGAGGTTTTGATTTAGGTAATTCCCCAACAGAATACAGCAGACAATGTTTAGAGGGTAAAAAGATGGTATTAACGACTACCAATGGTACCAGAGCCATCAATATTGCCAAACGTGACCATCCTGTTGTTGTGGGTTCTTTTTTAAATTTAGCCGTACTCACTAACTACCTTATTGAACAAGATAAAAACATTATTATTTTGTGTGCTGGATGGAAAGGTGACTTTTGTTTAGAAGACACCTTATTTGCTGGAGCTTTGACCGAAAAACTTGTTAAAAATGAACGTTTTTTCTTTGAAAATGACTCAACTGCTAATAGCCTAATGCTTTATCAAAAAGCTAAAGGCAATATGTTTGATTTCTTAAAAGACTCTCAACACAGAAAACGTCTAGAGCATCTGGGCATAGAAAATGATATACGTTATTGTTTAGAGCAGAATAAAATAAATGTTGTACCTATCTTAAAAGATAATGTATTGACTCCATACTCATGAAAAAAGTATTATTAAGCTTTATTGTTTTCTTCTTAGTTAATGATACAGTTTATACATGGGGCTTTTTTGCTCATCATAAAATCAATAAAATGGCTGTTTATACTTTGCCTGAGAGTATGAACACCTTTTTTTTAAATCACATAAAACATCTGGAAGACAAGGCTGTAAACGCTGATAAGCGAAAATTCACTATAAAGGGTGAAGCTCCAAGACATTTTATCGATATAGATGCTTATAGTGTAGATTCACCTTTTGCAGTAATGCCGCAAAAGTGGGACGATGCCGTTATAAAATTTTCTGAAGATACTTTAATAAAATACGGCATTTTACCTTGGCATATCAATAAACAATATTATGTGTTGGTTAAATCTTTGAGAGATCATAATATAGAGCGTTCTATTAACCTGTTGTCAGATTTGGGACATTATATTGCCGATGCTCATGTTCCTTGCATACTACTCTTAATTACGATGGTCAGTTAACTAATCAGAAAGGTATACACGCTTTTTGGGAATCACGATTACCAGAATTGTTTGCCGATAATTACGATTTTTTTCTTCCTAAAGTTAGTTATCAAGAAAATATGCTTTCTTATGTATGGTCTATTATAGAAAATAGTTACGCAGCCAAAGATTCTGTGTTACTTTTTGAGGCTAAATTAAACCAACAGTTTGCATCCGATTCTAAATATAGCATAGAAGAAAAAGGGCAGGGGGACAAGAAAGCATATTCAGTAGAGTATTCAGAAGCGTATCATAAGATGTTAGATAATATGGTAGAAAGACAGATGCGTTCTTCAATTTTAGCTATTGGTTGCGTATGGTATTCTGCTTGGATTGATGCCGGTCAGCCTAATATGGATGAGTGGTCGCACAAAGATTAATAACAAAAAAAAGACTTAGTATCCGATACTAAGTCTTTTTATGTTTTGGAATAAATTTCTATTAGAAGTAATAAGATAAACCAACCGAGAAATTAATACCCGATCCTTTAACGGTTCTCTCTGTAGCTTTCTCTCCCATATCTACAACACTTAGAATAGGGTGTATAGCATCTTCTTTCATAGAAGAAGTAGAGTTGTACATGTAATAGTTAAATTGTGGTTCAACACTAAATTTGTTAGATAAAAATGCACTAAAACCTAAACCTAAATTTATTGTAGATGATGATAAGTCAGTTGTTGTACTTAAAGAGCTTATAGCATCTTTAACTTCTTCCTTTCCAGAAGTAATACGGTATGAACCATCTATGAAAAAAGAATTGCCTTTTCTTAATTGAAAGTTATATCTAACGAAAGGAGCTATGTTCATCATAGTTTTAGAATAAGTTATGTCATTATTTACGGATGCAGCAACTAGGCTGTACAGTTCAAAATAGTGGTCAGCATACGTTGTGCCATTTGTAATGACGTCTGGTAAGCCAGTAAACCAAACATTTGTTAGACTGTCAGAAAGACTAGCACTTGCAATTTTAGAATCCGCATTAGTTTTGAAGATACTGGTTTCAGTATCATAGCCAAAGCCCACACCTATCATTAATTTGTTAGCTATGAAGTGACCAACTTTAAAGTTTACATTGAATTCACTTTGCTTATCTTGATCTAATAGGTAGGTGTAAGGAAATAGAAATCCTAGATTTAAACTATCCGTTTCATTTACTAGAGTATCCCTAAAGCCTGTAAATGTTACGTCAATGGTGTTTTCAGAGTTTGTGGATGAGCTAAAATTGATATTGCTACTTGATGCGCCTAGAAACCAATTTCCCTTTTCAAATTGAGCATTTACATGAGAAGAAATGATTACTAATATGACTAGAAGAATATTTTTCATAATAGTGTTTTAAAGTTGAATTAATTGTTTGCTAATATAAGCTATTTGAATTATTGATTTAACATTACCGGCATTACTAACATCAAAACTTCTTCATTTTCAGAAACACCATCCTGTGGAATGATAATCCCTGCTCGATTAGGAGCACTCATTTCTAAGTTAATTTGTTCTGAAGTAAGATTATTTATCATTTCCAAAAGGTAACGAGAATTGAAGCCAATTTCTAGGTCTTCTCCTGTATATTGACAGCTTAATCTTTCGAATGCCTCATTAGAGAAGTCCAAGTCTTCTGACGATATATTGAGCTCAGAACCAGCGATTTTAAGTCTTATCTGATGAGTAGATTTACTTGCAAATATGGCAACTCGACGAATAGAATTGTAAAATTCTAATCGATCAATAGTAAGAACGTTAGGATTCTCTTTAGGAATTACAGCTTCATAATTCGGATATTTTCCATCTATCAATCGGCATATTAACTCTACATCATCAAAAACAAAAAAGGCATTTGTTTCGTTATATTCTATAGTGACTTCACTATCATTTACCAAGGAATTTTTGAGTAGAGTAAGTGGCTTTTTAGGAAGGATATATGAAACTGTATTTTCTGCAGTAGTGTCAGTCCTTCTGTATTTCACAAGTTTATGTGCGTCAGTAGCTACAAAAGTACAGCCATCAGAAGATAATTCGCAAAACACACCAGACATTATTGGTCTGAGTTCATCATTGCCGGTAGCAAATAATGTTTTGTTTATTGCTGACGCTAATACCGAAGCTGGCATGCTTGTTTTAGATGCAGACTCCATTGATGGGGTTTTGGGAAATTCATCACCATTTTGTCCTGCCAATTTAAATTTTCCATTTTCAGAGCCAATTTCTATTCCAAAAGTAGATTCATCTATCAAGAATGTTAATGGTTGATCTGAAAACGTTTTTAAGGTATCTATCAAAAGTTTTGCTGGAATAGCAATATTACCGTCTTCATCGGCTTCTGCATTTTTCACTTTAGTTTTCATGGTAGTTTCTAAATCAGAGGCTGAAATAGAAAGTGTATTTGCAGATATTTCAAATAAAAAGTTATCTAAAATGGGTAGGGTATTACTCGAGTTTAATACACCACTAATCGTTTGGAGTTGCTTTAATAATTGCGCACTAGAAACTATAAATTTCATATTCGTTTTTTCTGAATGTGTTAACAAACAAATATATAAGATTTACCCTTCTTAGAGTAAGATATTTTTCAACTATTTTTCAACACTAAATTGAGGCGATCTTAAAAGTATTTTATCAAACACATAAAATTGGATAAGTATTAAGTCAGAATTAAGTTTTGCATACATTCTATCGACATCATACTCTAGTTTTTCGCCATTATCTTGCATGTATTCTTCTCTTTTTGGTTCTTTGTGGTAGGCGACAAGAGAATCTGTTTTTCCATTTTGATCAGTTATACTAATGGTGTAAAAAGGTTTACTTTTGAAAATAGAGTCTTTTTTCGAATAGTCATTCATAAAACCTTCACTATTAACAGATTTGAATAAATCCATATAAGTATCGCCTTGACTCTCAGGAATAACCTTTGTAATTTTATTCTTTGTAAAGCTGTAATACTCCTTTTGACGATGCATTTTAAAGGACTGAGTAGAATCATCATGATTGGTAACGCTAACAGTTTTTATATCTTTAGGATTATACCTAAAGATGTTTCTATCCCTCCAAAGGTCACTGCCCACAGTGGTTCCATCAATTGTGTATCTAGGGCTAAGAAAGCCGTTAAAACCAGGTATATATACAACAAAAGCACGACTTGAATTTTCTAAAAGCATAAAACTACCAATGAGGTCTTTCGCTTCACCACCAATAAAATAAGTTTTGTGTGATTCGTCCGGGTTTTCTGTGAATATTTCAACTTTTACGGCTGAACTAGCAAGATTCTTAATAATTCTATCATGCATGCTATTACTCACTGGGTGTTTTACTTCTATGTCTTTAATGGTTTTTAGTAAAAAATCTACCGCTTCGGAACGTGCTATAAATTCGTTATTGACTAACCAAATGTTTTTTTCTTTTTTGGATAGTGTAACGGTATTACCATGCTTATCAGCAAAAAATACCTTTTGAATTCTTGAAGTATCTTCAACCGCAAAATCACTCAATTCTTCACTTATGGTATTGTTTTCTTTGTTCAAGAAAAATAAAACTAGAGAAGATATTATAAGAGCAGCAAGTAAAATTATTTTTTTCATTTGTATTTCTTTTTTCTATAATAACCAAAAGTTAAGATGATAAGAACTATAAATTGCAGAGGCAACACCGTGTTTATGATTTGCCATTTTAGTCTATTGTTTTTTGTTTCGGACTTATTTAGAAGTCTTAGGTTTACCTCTTTAGCTCTAATATTAATTAGTTTTTCATTACCTAATAGATAGTTCAGAGCATTAACTATCAATTGCTTATTGCCATTAAATTGAGATTTACTAAATTGATTATAACCTAGAGGGAAGGCGTTTCCTGATGAAGAAACATGATTTTTTATGATATCACCATCACCAAACACCATCATACTATTATCAGGGCTTTCTAGCTTAGGGGCTAAACTTTCGTTATTAGGTGCAAGACGGTTTTTGAATGCCGATTGAAATTCTCCTTCTAGAAGGTATGCTAGCACTGTTTCACCAGATTTAAATTGTTCAATAGCAGGTTCTTGCTCTAATATTTGTAAACTAACTCTGTGTGGTGCTTTTACAATTTTTGAATAGGGCGATGAAAACAGAAGTGGAGTTTTCTTGATGTTGGGCACTTTGATAGTGTCTAAAGTACTTACGAAAGCACTTTTTATTCCATCTAAATTTTTGACAATAGACTGTTTATTTTTTGGAATGATAATAGGGTGGTATAGCCAAGGTAATAATTGCTGTTGTGGTACATTACCTTGATAGCCAACTATTATAGGGATTTGATCGGCTTGAAAATCCATAATCAAATCATAATTTATTCTTATACCATATTTAAACAGTAAATCTGTTAAATTCAAATCAAGAGGTGTAGCCATCGAGAAAGGTACATTTCCTTTTAAACTATCCATATCCATAGCCACTCCATCTAAAAACCAAAGTGTCTTTCCACCGTTCATAATATATTGATCTATCAGAAACTTATCTACTTCTGAGAAGGCTAATGATGGTTTTGCAATGATCAATGCTTTATATTGACTTAGGCGATTAATCTGATTACTTAAGCTTGGCAAATTGTTGCTATCTACTTCAAATTCTTTTATGTTGATTCTTTCAACCTTAAAATATTCTGATAACGACCCTTTAATATTTCCTAGCGAGTGGCTGATGTCGGCAGTTTCTAATTCGTTCAACTCATTGTGACCTTCTAGAAAAGCAATTTTAGGTTTGTAATTGGTTAGGAGTTTGTGAATAGCATTGGTGAGTTCATACTCTATGTTCTCTACAGAATTATTGAGAACATTTTCAGGATTAGTACCGATTTGATTTTGCAATAGGTTCAATGATTCACTTCTTCCTTTGTAGTAGATAATAGCACCAGGAAATATAATTTGCTCACTGTTGCCATTACTTTCCTGTACTTGAAGATTAGTTGGCTCTAAGCCGTTTTCAGATAACTCTTTGTAGATTTTATTTCTTTCATCGACGCTTTCAGTTTCATTCGGATCAATAAATTGATACTCTATCAATGAATTGTGGTATCTAAACTCATCCAATGTTTCTTTACAAGAGTTTTTTAACCTTATGAAGCCAGCAGGTAGGTTGCCGTTTAGATAAACTTTTACAAAAACAATATCATCAATTGAGTTTAGTGTTTCCTTTGTAGCCTCGTTTAAAGAATATTTCTTTTCTTCGGTTAAATCTAGCCTAAAGTAAAGGTTGCTAGCAAAAACATTTACTACCAGAAGAAGTAGTATATTTATTATTAAAGATTTGTCTTTTAAAAACGCTTTCATCTTCTTTTGCTAATTGAGTGGCTAGTAAGTTGAATAAAAATAATATTAAGACTTAAAAAGTAGATTATATCTCTACTATCAATAACTCCTCTGCTTAGACTATTATAGTGTGAATCAATACCTATGTAGCTGATTGCTAATTGTATTTTACCATTAGACAACTCATTTGCTATTAAATCCCAACCAAGGTAAAAGAATGCACTAATAAAAATGGCTGTTACAAAAGATGTAATTTGATTTTTGCTAGTAGAAGATGCATACACGCCTATTGACACAAATACACTAGACAATAAAAATAGACCTATATACGATCCAATTATTCCAGCGGTATCAATATTGCCAATGGTTTCAGAAAGATTATATAAACTGTAGTAGTATACTAGTGTTGGAATGATAGCAAGCCAGACAATTATTAAACCCGAAAAATATTTAGATAATACAAGTTTGGTATTCGAAATAGGGGAGGTTTGTAAAATTTCAATAGTCCCCTCCTTGTATTCATCAGAGAATAAGCGCATTGTTAAAGCAGGAATAAAGAGTAGGAATAAAAACGGAGAAAGTGAAAACAAACCATTCATTTGAGTGAACCCAGAATCTAGTATGTTAAAATCACTAGAGAATACCCAAAGAAAAGCACCATTAGTTAATAAATAGCTTATGACTATAATTATACCAGAAGTGTGGCTAAAGAAGGTATTTATTTCTTTTTTAAAAAGTGCATACATAAGATTGCAAAAATATTAAATCTCTTCAACGCTCCAAGCTTTTGCTTTATTGCAAAATAGCGGTTTTGTTTTAGACCAAATTTCTTTAAATGTTACTGATTTTCTGTATTGGTTGAGATGAGCTTCAGAATCCCAAATGCTATAGGTGAAAAAGACATTTTGAGCATTCACATCTCTTAATAGTTCAACGGAATGACAGCCTTTAAAAGTGAGAATCATCTTTTTACTGCTGTTGAATATTGTGATAAAGCTTTCCACTTTATCGTCTATAAACTCCATTTTAACAATGCGTTTTATCATTTAAATTCTATTCTAACCGTGTCGTTAATATGTAATCCCATTAATGCTGCAGCTGAACCATTGTTTAGAGATATTGTTAATAAACCAGTAGAAATAAAAAGCGCTATTGCATCGCCCGCTGCTACTTCGTTGTATTTTCTTTTAATGCTATTTATTGAATAGTGTTCTTTACTTCCTAGATTAATAGAATATGCTCTTTCTTTAGCTACATCTTTAAACAGTCGTTGGCTAATATTAGTGATAGCATTTCCGTAATGATCTATATGTATAATTGAGCCTCGAATATTGTTCTTATCATGTAATGCTTCAAGTTTAGCACTTTCTTTAGAGAATTGACTTATTGGAGTTCCAATGACTTCTAATTTGCCACCTCTAGCTATGTGACATGCAGTTTTAGCAAAAACATCTTTAATTGGAAAGTTTTCATTGTCAGAATCTCTTGTTGCTGTTATTTCTACAATTTTGTCTGGTTTAACATCTAATAGTAATGAGAAAATACCATTGTCTGTTCCAATAAAATAGTGTCCATTGGCATAAACAGCAATATGGTTTGTATCCTCATTGGATTCAGCATTAACCCCTATTATATGAATACTTCCTTGAGGAAATTCCTGATAAACATTTTTAAGAACAAAGGCAGCGTGAATGATGTTAAATGGAGGTATGTCGTGGCTGATGTCTACAATATTAGCGTTATCCAACTGTCTTAAAATAGTTGCTTTAACTGCACTCACATAATGATCTACTGTTCCTAAGTCTGTGGTTAGTGTAATTAGTGGCATAATATTGAGCAATTAATCCAATTAATTGTCTTAAAAAGTTGTTATTTTGTTCCCTCAAAAGTAAGTATAATTTTTACTGATTCGTCAATTAATAGTATAGCTTAGTATATGGGTGAAAAAATAATAGATTTAGGAGGCATCAATCCTCTTGATATTTATGGAACTAACAATAAGACTTTAACCTTTATTCTTGATTTTTTTCCTAAAGTCAAATGTGTTGCTAGAGGTAATACCTTAAAGCTCATTGGAGATGACGAATCCATAGAAGAGTTTGAAAAAAAATTCAGCTTGATGTTGGAGCATTTCATCAAGTATCAAAGATTAACCCATAGTAACATAGAACGAATAATACTAGAAGATAGTGCCGTTCTTCTTGGTGATAACGATACTTTAGTTCATGGACCACATGGTAAAATTATTAAAGCAAGGACTGCTAATCAACGTAAGATGGTTAAAGAGTCGCAAAAAAACGATATGGTTTTTGCGGTTGGTCCAGCAGGAACAGGAAAAACATATACAGCTGTTGCTATTGCAGTAAGAGCATTGAAGAATAAGGAAGTAAAACGCATAGTACTTTCAAGACCTGCTGTTGAAGCAGGAGAGAACCTTGGATTTTTGCCAGGTGACTTAAAAGAAAAACTAGATCCATATTTGCAACCGCTTTATGATGCTCTTAGAGATATGATTCCGTCAGAAAAGTTAAATGAGTATATAGAATATAGAATTATTGAAATAGCACCTCTAGCCTTTATGAGGGGTAGAACATTGGATAATGCTTTTGTAATTTTGGACGAAGCCCAAAATTCAACACATCAACAAATGAAAATGTTCTTAACAAGAATGGGCAAATCGGCAAAGTTTATAATAACAGGTGATGAAACACAAATAGACTTGCCCGCAAAACAGCCTTCGGGCCTTTTAGAAGCTCTAAAAGTCATAAAAAACATAAAAGGCATTAGTGTCATTAAACTCGATGATAAAGATGTCATTCGCCATGAATTAGTGAAAAAAATTATTAAAGCGTATAAATCAAATCAAGACAAAAATGAGTAAGAATGTAATTATTAAAACGGATTTTAATTTTCCAAATCAAAAGAACCTATACAAGGGTAAAGTAAGAGATGTTTATAGTATTGGGAGCGAGCAGTTGGTAATGATCGCATCTGATAGGATATCAGCATTTGACCATGTTCTTCCTGAAGGAATTCCTTACAAAGGTCAGGTATTGAATCAAATAGCGTCTAAGTTTTTAGATGCAACATCTGATATTGTTCAGAATTGGAAAGAATCTACACCTGATCCATCTGTAACTATTGGTAAACGATGTGAGCCATTTATGGTAGAAATGGTAATTATAGGATACCTTACTGGTCATGCTTGGAGAGAATATCGTGATGGAAAACGTATGTTATGTGGCGTTCCAATGCCTGACGGAATGGTAGAAAATCAAAAATTTGACCAACCTTTAATTACTCCTACAACCAAAGCAGAAGTAGGGCATGATGAAGATATTTCTAGAGAAGATATTCTATCACAAGGATTAGTTTCTGAAGCAGATTATGTTATGCTAGAGAAATATACTAGAGAGCTTTTTCAGCGAGGAACAGAATTAGCTCACGATAAAGGGCTTATCCTTGTCGATACCAAATATGAATTTGGTAAGGATTCTAATGGAGAAATAACTCTTATTGATGAAATTCATACCCCAGACTCTTCTCGGTACTTTTATATTGATGGCTATGAAGAGAATCTAGCGGCAGGAAAACCACAAAAACAACTCTCTAAAGAGTTTGTTAGACAGTGGCTTATCGAAAATGGTTTTCAAGGTAAAGATGGACAGAGTATTCCTCATATGAGTGCTGAATTTTGTCAATCAGTTTCTGAAAGATATATCGAACTATTCGAACATATTACAGGAGAAAAATTTGTCAGAGAAGATGTTTCAAATGTACTCAGTAGAGTAGAACAAAACATATCCCAATATTTAGATAAATAATTAAAAATGCCCCAGAACGGGGCTTTTTTTTTAATAAACTGGATAGGACACAGTTACAGGTGATTTGATGCATAGCATTCTTCCCTTGGCTAAAACTTCATAACTCAATGATTCTTCATCTTCTACAATAAAGAAATCATCTTTCTGAACACGGACTTGTTGTATTTTTAATCCCCCTTCAATAAGATAAAAGGAGTAATAATATTCTTTTTCTATGGGCAATTGAAAATTCCCAACTTCAAATGCAATTTCTGTTATTTCAATATTTTCACTATCTAGTTTAATAGTAGAATTTTCTCCAACTATGGTTGTGATATTATTCTCTTTAGGTAAATCTTTAGCTTTAACATCTAAATATTTTGCAGGAGCACTAAGTGTTTTTCTTAAATCTGGATTGAACCAAATTTGAAAAATCTTGGAGTCAGCTTGCATTGCTTCTGCATGTGAAATACCTGAACCGGATTGAATGAGTTGAACATCTCCTTTTTCTAATGGTATCCATTGCCTGAGTAGGGTGTCATAATGCTGAATATTTCCTTCCAAAACAATAGACATTATTTCAAAACCTCTATGAGGATGAAGCCCAATGACACTGTCTTTTTTAGCTACAGCGTGTGCCCAATAGAATAAATTGGAATAGGGTTTCAAATTTCCACCATCTTGTGGAAAGCCTAGAGGCTTGTTTTCAGTGATGTCTCCACCGTTGAATTCACCATATGCCTGATTAGAAGTTGGATAATGTTTAATCATACAATAAATATACAAAATTAAATGTATATACATATAATGTTTATACATATATTTGTGTTTATGAATTTAGAACAATCCATTTCACAAGCTAAATTTGATTCTGAACAAGAGAAGCTAATGATTAATGTTATTTATTCTGCAAATCTGTTGAATTTGATAACCACTCGATTATTCAAACCTTTTGACTTGTCACCACAGCAGTACAACGTTTTAAGTATCCTAAGAGGTCAGAAGGGTAGCTCTATAGCTTTGATGGAGATAGAAAATAGAATGTTAGATAAATCTTCTAATGTATCTCGATTAGTTGATAAATTAATTTCTAAGGACTTAGTGAACAGGAGTGTTTGTTCTGATGATAGAAGAAGAATAGAAATCCTTATTACTTCAAACGGGATATCTATTTTAAAAGAAATTGATGCAATTCTTAGTGAAATGAATTCAAAATTAAAAGAGCTCATTTCTGATGATGATGCTAATCAGACAAATCGTATTTTAGACCATTTAAGAGAAATACAACAATATTATTAGAATTATGAAAAAGACTAGATTAATAAACAATGTTGAGATTCAAGAGCTTGACCAAGCGGTAGAGTTAAAAGTGATTACTAAGTGTCCAACAAAATGGATTTTGATAGACGAAGAAACTGGACAAGTTTACAGGGGTTCTGAAAATAAAGAAATAGGTAAAATGTGGGAATTAATCACTAAACAAAAGTAATTCATCGACTACCAAATATTGACGAGCCAACCCTTATCATATTACTTCCTTCCTCAATAGCAATTTTATAGTCACCACTCATTCCCATCGATAATATAGAAAGGTTTTGATGATTGCTTCTAGCTTTATCAAAAACAGTTTTTAGGTATTTAAATTCCTTTCTTATTTGAAGAGTATCATCACTAAATGTAGCCATTCCCATTAATCCATCAATGGAAACGTGAGTTAATTCCATAGCTAATAATTCCATAGCTTCTTCTTGGTTTAAGCCAAACTTATTGGATTCTTGGGCAATGTGAATTTGTAAAAGGCAATGTATTACTCTATCGTTTTGTTTAGCTCTTTTATTAATTTCCTTCAAAAGTTTTTTAGAATCTACTGCGTGAATAAGTGAAACGAATGGAGCAATATATTTCACTTTATTGCTTTGCAAATGCCCAATCATATGCCATTGAATATCATCAGGAAGGGTGGCAGATTTTTCTACTAATTCTTGAACTTTATTTTCTCCAAAAATTCGTTGTCCAGATTCATATGCTTGGAGGATGAACTCATTAGGTTTAGTTTTAGAAACAGCTACTAACTGAATGTTTTTCTCTATTGAATTCTGTATAGATTCTATGTTTGCTTTGATGTTCATTTAATCTATAAGGTCATAAATAAGCATGCCGCTTCTTAGCTTAGGTTGAATGTATGTGCTTTTAGGTGGCATTGATTCTCCTTTGTTGGCTACTTCTTTAATCTGACCAACGCTAATGGGTTTTAGAATAAAAGCCGTTTTAAATTCTTTTGAATCTACTTTGCTTTCAATTTCTTCTAAACTGTGAGTGCCATCTATAAAAGCTAATCGTTTATCGTTTCTGGGGTCTACTATATCTAGTATAGGAGCTAATATATTCTTTGATAAAATTGCAGGATCTAATTTTTCAACACAATGTTTTCTATTGACGTATTGTTCTTTAGCAATTAGTGAATACCATTTTTGAGATATGTATAGCGCTATTTCATCTTTTTGACTGGGCTGAAAAGATGTGCTGACTTCTTTTAAATCGTATTTCTCACTGATGCGCTTTAAAAATTCATTATCAGAAAGACCATTTAAGTTTTTAATCAACCTATTGAAACTGATGATTTTAAGTTGGTCTTCAGCAATGAGATAACTCATACAATAGTCTGTTTTTGAGCTTTTTATATTCTTCACTTCTGTGTTTAAGAGGCTAGAGGATGCAAAACGATGATGGCCATCAGCGATATATAAATTCTCAATTTCAGAAAATGATTTTTTAATTAATTCTATATCATTCTCATTATCTACAAGCCATAACTTGTGTTGAGATTTGTTAGTTGTTGTAAATTCGTATTCGGCTCTTTCTTCAGTGTATTTTGCTATAATTGAGTCAATAGACTGATGATTAGGATAGGTCAAAAGAACTGGTTCGGCATTAAAACCTGTTGTTTCTAGATAAGTTTTAAATAGCTTCTCTCTTTTTTCTATGGTTTGTTCGTGAATTTTGATATTTCCTTTAATATAATCTAGTACCGATGCAGCGCCAATTAATCCGATGAATGAATTGTTATCAGCATTAATTTTTTGGTAAATGTAGAATAGATTTTTTTGATCTTTTTTAAAAATACCATCTTTAGTGAAGCGGTAAAACTTTTCTTTAACGAGTTTGAATTTTTCGTTATGATCTTTGACTTCTTTTCCAACAGAAAAATCGGGATTAATGATATGCAGAAAAGTGTATGGGTTGTTTTTTAATTTTTCAGTAAGAGTTTCTTTTGAATAACTAAGATAGGAACAGCTAGCCACAAGAGAAACTTTATCTCTAGTAGGGCGTATTGCAGAGAAAGGAACTATTTTAGCCATAGTGAAACCATTTTAAGACTTTTAAGGGAGCGTTAAGTTAGTTAAAATAAGAGATAATCTTATCAGCTAACTCTTGGCCTATTCTATCTTGAGCTTCATTTGTAGCAGCTCCAATATGCGGTGTCAAAGAAACTTTAGACTGCATTAATAATTTAATTTGAGGTTGTGGTTCATTGTCGAAAACATCAAGACCAGCTGAAGATACTTTACCGCTATCTAATGCATTCATCAACGATTCTTCATCTATCACGCCACCTCTGGCTGCGTTAACTATGCCCACACCGTTTTTCATCATTTCGAATTCCGCTTCACCAATAACAGCCTTATCTGAAATTTTAGGTATATGAAGGGTTATATAATCACTTTCTTTAAGAACTTCTTCAAATGTTATGGTTTTAATCTCGAAAGTTGCTTTCTGACCATCAAAAAATGATAATTCAACAGATGCATTTCTAATGAATTTGTCGTTTGCAATAACTTTCATACCTAGTCCAATAGCTCGTTTAGCTACTTCTTGACCAATTCTACCAAAGCCAATAATCCCTAGTGTTTTACCTTTCAATTCAGACCCTTTAGCATATGCCTTTTTCAATTCTTTAAATTTAGAATCGCCTTCAAGCGGCATTTGTCGGTTTGAGTCGTAAACAAAACGCACCATATTAAAAAGGTGAGAGAAGACTAATTCAGCTACTGATTCTGATGATGCTGCTGGAGTATTAACAACCTCTAATCCTTTGCTTTTAGCGTATTCAACGTCTATATTATCCATGCCAACGCCTCCACGTCCAATCATTTTTAAATTTGGACAGGCGTCTATGAGTTCTTTTCTAGCTGTAGTAGCAGAACGCACTAATAAAACACTAATATTTTTTTCATTGATAACATTAGCTAATTGTTCTTGCGCTACTTTTTGGGTTATTACTTCAAAACCAGCAGATTCTAAGGCGTCAATTCCTAATTGAGAGATGCCATCATTGGCGAGTACTTTTGTCATTATGCTTTTCTTTCTAATTCGTTCATTATTTCCACTAATACTTGTACGCTATCTAGTGGCATAGCGTTATACATTGATGCTCTGTAGCCTCCTACAGAACGGTGACCTTTTAATCCGTTTATACCACCATCGGCACACATCTTACTAAACTCATCTTTCAATGCATCATTGGTAAGAAGAAATGTAGCGTTCATGGTTGATCGGTCTTCAATACTAGCGCTTCCTTTAAATATGGAACTTTTGTCTATGGTGTTGTATAAAAGCTCGGCTTTTTGTTTGTTTATATTTTCTATCCATTCAATACCACCATTTTCTTTTAGCCAACGCATAGTTAACATACTTACATAAATTGGAAATACTGGGGGAGTGTTGAACATACTGTCTTTAGCGATATGCGTATTGTAATCCAACATTGTTGGAATTTCTCTACCTGTATGACCTAATATTTCATCTTTAACTATTACTAGTGTAGTTCCAGCTGGACCTAAGTTCTTTTGAGCTCCAGCATAAATCAGTCCAAATTTTGACACATCAATTTTTCTACTAAAAATATCCGATGACATATCGCATACTGTAATAACATCAGTATTTGGGAAATCTTTCATTTGTGTTCCAAATATGGTATTGTTGGAAGTACAATGAAAATAATCTAAATCACTAGGGATTTCATAGCCTTTGGGTATGTAACTGTAATTTTTATCTTTTGAACTAGCTAATACTTGGGTGTCGCCAAATAATTTAGCCTCTTTAATAGCTTTTGAAGACCAAGCACCTGTATCTAGATAGCCAGCCTTGCCATTGATCTTCATTAAATTGTTGGCTACCATCAAAAATTCCATACTAGCACCACCTTGCAAAAACAATACAGAGTAACCTGAAGGCACATCCAGTAACTCTTTTACACTTTGTATAGCTTCGTCCATAACAGCCACAAAATCTGCGCTCCTATGGGATATTTCTATTAAAGAAAGGTCAAGGTTATTGAAGTTTAAAATCGAAGAAGAGGCTTCTTTAAAAACTTGTTGAGGAAGGATACAGGGTCCAGCGCTAAAATTATGCTTTTTCATTATTTATTTATTATATCTGCAAAAATGCGGTATTATTTTTATTTAGGAAACAAACCACCATCAATTTTTTTGATTTTGGGAACATTAACTTTGTTAGGGTTTGTAATATTTTCTTTGAATTTAAAAGTGCCATTTTTTAACTCAAAGGCATCGACACTGCCATCGGGTATATAGAAATCATATAAACCAGTCAAATCATCGCTTATTGGTATAAGATGTGGAAATACTATACTTTGAATTTTTTCATTAAACCTTACCGATACAGCAGCATCTTCTTTGTATTCAAGGATAAAACGATGGTATCGCTTTTTTTGATGTCTAAAGATGGGGGCACCGAAAGTTAAGGATTTAGAAATGGACAGAACGTCTATGATTTTTTTGTTGCTTCTTTCATCATTTCCATCCCAGCCCAAAAGCAGGTAGTAATCTTTTTTACCTCTTTTAAAGTGTGTTAGGTTATAATAAAGAGCACCAATCCATTGGCTATTATTTAGTTTTAGAGTGTTGGCTAATTTAACTTCACCTTCTAGAGGTTTAAGGTATTCTACTCTATATTCTTTTTTACTGTTATAGTATTGTACAATTGCAAAATATTTATTGGTATTGTTAGAAAGGGGAATATACCAATTGATGATTCTTAGTTTTTTATCTTTTGATGTAAGTATGGGGAATGAAGTGAGTTGTTCAAAATCATATTTTAATGACTTGGGGTCGTCAAGAACATAATCCCATAATTCAATAAAATCGGCATTTGCTTTGAGCTTTTCTTGGTCAGAACTACCATTACGAAGTAGGGGAGCAACCTTTGATAATTCTGTTTCGTAATAGGTGAAATCAGTCTTTTGTGCTAAAGCAGAAAAAGTAAACAAGAGTAAAATCGATTGTGATAAAATGGCTTTATGTAGCAATCGATAAATCATCAAGAATGTAAAAAGTCTTTTTTAGAAAGAAGTTCTGTTTCTGTTTCAACGTTATCCTCGTCAGGAATACAACAATCAACAGGGCAAACTGCAGCGCACTGAGGCTCATCGTGAAAACCTTTACACTCTGTACATTTGTCGGTGACTATATAATAAACGTCATAATCTACAGGTTCTTGTGAAGCATCGGCATCATAGTCGCCACCACTTTTAGGTGTAATAGTACCAGATAAAGAAGTTCCGTCAGAAAAATGCCATTCCATACCGCCTTCATAAATAGCGTTATTAGGGCATTCAGGCTCACAAGCTCCGCAGTTGATACATTCGTCAGAAATTTTAATTGCCATTTGTTTAACTAAAAAGGTTAATAGTTTTAATTTTGTGGTACAAATATACTAAGAAATGATAATAGAAGATAGAATTAAAGCTTTCAAAAAATTAGGTGATTTTTTGATTGGTTTTAGTGATGGCAAATTGAACAAAGATCATCATTTAGATCATATAATTCAAGCTTCATCATCTTATAATGGTTGGTTTACTTCAGGCAACATAAGGTCTTCTATATCAGCGATATGTGAAAATTTAAGTACTGATAAATTAACGAACTGGGTGTCATCTTATTCTTTGCCCGTAAAGCAAAAAAAGAATGTATCTATCATTATGGCTGGAAATATTCCTTTGGTGGGTTTTAATGATTTTTTATGTGTTTTGATTAGTGGTCATAGAGCTATTATTAAACTATCCTCTAAAGATAATCGCTTATTTATTCCTATTGTTGATGAACTTATTAAGATAGAGCCTCGCTTCAAGAACGACATAAAATTAGTAGAAAAGGTTGAAGGTTTTGATGCAGTGATCGCTACTGGTAGCAATGAGTCTTTTAAGCATTTTGAATATTATTTTAAAGACTATCCTACTTTACTTCGTAAAAGCCGTACTTCAATAGCAATACTAACAGGAGAGGAGAGTTTAGAGGAAAGAAAAGCTTTAGCAAGTGATATATTTCTATATTTTGGTTTAGGGTGTAGAAATGTCACTAAATTATATATCCCTAAAGATTACGATTTAAATCTATTGTTTGAGGTATTTTATGATTATCAGGATGTTGTTTTGAATAATAAATACGCTAACAATTACGATTATTTTAGGGCTATTTACATGATGGGAAATCACAATATATTGGAAAATGGTTTCCTTATCCTTAAGGAGGACAAATCTTTACATTCTCCTGTGGCGGTATTAAATTATGAATATTATGATGAAAAGGATTCTTTAATGCTTCAATTAGAGGAATTAAAAGACGATATACAGTGTGTTGTGGGGAAGGGTTTCATTCCATTTGGTAAAGCACAACACCCACAATTAGAAGATTATGCTGATGGCGTCGATACTTTAGGTTTTCTTGAAAATATTTAATCTAATTTTTCATAAGCTCCAATATCAGGACTAATAGCTCTACTATTTCCTAAAATATCGATAAGAAACTCGTTACTTATACTCAATTTACCTGCATCAATTGCGATAGAGTTATCTCTCAATTGAAAGTCTTGCTCTTGAGGGTTTACAAAAATATATGATCCACTATTGATTTTAAGGCTGTTTATTTGAGTTAAATTATAGAGTGAAGAGTCGGGGTGGAGTTTAATCAAACAATGATCAAACAGATAGTTAAATTCGCTATTCGAATTATTCTGTAATTCTATTTCATGGGCAGCACTTCCATCAATGATACAATTAGTAAAATCAGCTTCGGTTAACGCTCTTGTCTGTATGTTTTCATTGATATCTTCGTAGTAGTTATTCATAAGTAGAACAGGTGTATTTCTACTACCATAACTGTAATAGTTGGCAAAAGTGCAGTGATTAAAGCGATAACGACCACCAATATTGAGTACTAGGTTATAACGTCCACAATTTTTAATAACATTATTGTATCCTGTTACATAGCTGCCTTGAGCAAAAAGACCAATATCACTCATGTTCTCTATGATGGTATTGTTTACTTTTAGAGTTGGTTCAGAAGATGGCCCAAGGGTATCTATTTTGATTCCTACAGTTCCATTTCTTATAATAGCATAATTGATATTATTATTGACACTTCCAGGAGCTAACCATATCTGGCTCCATTGACCGGGCGCATCCTGATACCATTGCTCTAATCTATCTCCTTGAAAAACAACTTCATTGCCTAATGTACCATTTACATTAAGAGTTCCACCATTGTTATTGGCTAGTATTGGATTGCCAATTATAAGAGCAGAATTGGCGTGGCAATAAATTTGAGCACCTTCTTCAATGCTAAGGGTTGCGTTGGGTTCAACAATGACATAGCCATAAATAACATGGGGCTTGTCGTTAGTCCATGTTGTATTTTGTGAGATAGAGTGGTAACGAAAATTAATAGTATCAGAATCACTAATAAATAGATTGTCATTGGGTGTATAAAAATTAGCATTTTGACCATAAGCTACTAGACTTATATTTTGCTTCTTACCATTTGTTGTAAATTCTAGATCATTAGTTACGATATAGGGTGTGTTTTCATTATTGGGGTTTACTGTCACTTCAATAAATACAAAAAGACTATCCTGGGCAGCGAGTTTAATGTTTTGGCTTTGATCTATGGGCATACCATCCACATTAATTCTATAAACATTAGAAGTATTATTTTGTGCTAGACGAATGCTCTCAATAGTAACAGGGTTAGAATTGTTATTATAAACGATGAATTTTTTCGTAGCACTTCCGATACTAGTAAAGACTGTATCAAAAAGAATGGAGTCATTAGAGAAAGATAATGATCCAGGACCACTATCTGCAAAAAAGTCTTTTCTACAAGCACTAAAGCCTAAGCAGATAAGAATAGCTATCAAAAGATTTCTTGTTGTCATAGAGATGCAAATATAGCATAAACGACTACTTGGAATTTATAGTATAGTAAATTAAATAATTGTGGGTTTGCTAGTTTGTGATAAGTGTTTATATTTGCACTCCAAATTATTAGAATAATGAAAAAAGGTATACACCCAGAAAATTATAGACACGTTGTATTGCAAGACATCTCAACGGGTTTCACTGTATTAACTAAATCTACAGCTAATACCAAAGAGACTATCAAGTGGGAAGATGGTAACGAATATCCATTAATTAAAATGGAAATCTCTTCAGATTCTCATCCTTATTATACTGGAAAAATGAAATTAGTTGATACGGCTGGTCGTATCGATAAGTTCAAGAATAAATACTCTAAGTTTTCTAAATAACGAGAGTTTATTCCACAAAAAAAACCCATTCATACGAATGGGTTTTTTTATGATTTGGTTTTTCTTTATGATAGAACTTTTAGCTTCGGAGCACTATCAAGCATCTCTTGACTAGCAAAGTCTGAATATTTATCAAAATTAGAATTAAAAGCTTGTGCTAACTCGTTGGCTTTTGAATCGTAAGCACTTTTATCTTCCCATGTATTCTTTGGGCTTAATATTTCTGATGGGACATTTTTACATTCAGTTGGCATTGCAAGTCCAAATATTTCATGTGTGGAGTATTCGACATTATTCAAATCACCCTCTAGAACAGCCGTTATTAGTGAACGGGTATATTTTAAGCTTAATCGTGCGCCCACTCCGTATGATCCGCCTGACCAACCTGTATTGACTAGCCATACATTGACATTACTACTTTCCATCTTTTCTCCTAGTAATTCAGCGTATCGGGTAGGGTGTAAGGGTAAAAAAGGAGCGCCAAAACAAGCAGAAAAAGTAGTGCTTGGCTCAGTAATACCTTCTTCAGTTCCTGCTACCTTAGCCGTATAGCCAGAAATAAAGTGGTACATGGCTTGCCCAGTACTAAGTTTAGCTATTGGAGGTAAAACACCAAAAGCATCACAAGTCAAAAAGAAAATATTTTTTGGAGCATTACCAACCGAAGGAGTTGCAGTATTTTTAATGTAATGAATAGGATAACTTACTCTTGTATTTTCAGTAATTGTACTGTCTTCAAAGTCCACTTCGTTAGTACCTTCTTTGAATATGATATTTTCTAATAATGCGCCCTCTTTAATAGCAGCAAAAATATCGGGTTCTTTTTCAGCAGTAAGGTCTATACATTTAGCGTAACAACCCCCTTCGAAGTTAAATACACTGTCATCACTCCAGCCGTGTTCATCATCACCAATCAATTTTCTGTTAGGGTCGGCAGAAAGGGTAGTTTTTCCTGTTCCAGAAAGTCCGAAAAAGACAGCAGTATCACCATCATTACCGACATTGGCAGAGCAGTGCATAGACAATACATTTTTCTCATGAGGTAAAATAAAATTCAATACGGAGAAAATGCCCTTTTTAATTTCACCTGTATATCCTGTGCCACCAATTAATATATTTTTTTCTGTAAAATTGATGATTGCAAAATTATGTTGACGAGTGCCATCTTCTTCAGCATTTGCCATAAATGACGGTACATTTAAGATTGTCCAATCTGCTTGGAAGTTACTTAACTCATCGTCGGTAGGTCTTAAGAACATATTGTAGGCAAACATATTCGACCATGGGTATTCATTAACTACTCTGATATTAAGTCTAAAATCATCGTCAGCGCATGCATACACATCCCTAACAAATACTTCTTTTCCTTTGAGGTAAGAAGTTACTTTATTATATAGTTTGTTATATTTTTCAGGACTAAAAGGAATATTTACTTCACCCCACCAGACCGAATTTTCGGTTATGCTATCCTTCACTACAAATCTATCTTTGGGTGAACGGCCTGTGAATTCTCCTGTATTGACAGATATAGCACCAGATTTAGCTAGTTTAGCTTGATTCTTGTCCAGTGATAGTTGAGCTAATTTTTGGGGTGAAAGATTCCAATGCGCAGTAACATCGAAAAGACCTAAACTTTTTAATTCATTATTCATAACAACGATATTAGTTAGGCTGACAAATATTAGAATTAATACTTAACTCACAAAAAATAGATGACTATATTTTGATATTTTTTAAAACCTAATTACTAGATAAGAATTTAATTTTCACATCAAAAACAAGGTGTATTTAATACACTTTGATAGCTATTAAAATGTCTATTGTTCGGCATTAAAAGTGTAATGTAGAAATTTAGAGTATTTACATTTTTTTGATAGGAAGTGTCACTATAAAATGTGAATGTTATATTAATCTTTCTCTCTAAGTTAAGTCTTTATAGATTTGATATTAATATTAACTCAAGTTTTATAGCAAGTGCATTTATGACTTTACAGTTCTGACTAAGAACATTAGCCACCCAATAATTAGTAAAACCCCTCCAATAGGAGTAATGGGTCCTAGAAAAGACAGATTCCAGTTTAACCATTCTTGTAAGCTTAAAAAGTAGATTGAAAAACTAAAACATATAATACCTATTATAATTAGGCTGATAATAAACGAATTCAATTTTAGTTTATCATAGTTAAAGCCGATAATGAGGAGTGCTAGGGCTTGATACATTTGGTATCTAACTCCAGTTTCGAAGCTAGATAGTTTATCAACACTAATTATATCTTTTAGTGTATGTGCACCAAAAGCTCCTAGTATAATAGCTAGTATTGCTAAAATAGCTGCTGTTGAAATAACCTTTTTGTTCATAATTTTATTTGCTGCTAATTTACATATATTAGCCATTCAATAAATAAAGATATGAAACGAATATTGGTTGTTGGTGCTGGATTGTCCGCTACATCTTTAATAGACTACCTTCTAGAAAAATCAGATATTAATAATTGGCAAATTACGGTTGCTGATTATGATTATAATCTAGCTTTACAAAAGGTAAATAACCACCATAATGGTAAAGCCTTAGAATTTGATGTCTTTGATGTCGAGCAACGTAATGATGCTATTCGTGATGCTGATATAGTCGTGTCTATGTTACCTGCAAGTATGCATGTATTATTAGCTGAAGATTGTGTTATTCAAGGTGTAAATATGATTACAGCATCTTATGTGTCTGAACAAATAAAGACTCTAGATGAAAAAGCTAAAGAAAAAGGGGTCTTATTACTTAATGAAATGGGTTTAGATCCTGGAATAGACCACCTATCTGCAAAAAAAATCATTGATGAGATTCAAGAACAAGGAGGTCAAATAACACTTTTCAAATCTTTCTGCGGTGGACTTGTAGCCCCTGAATACGACAACAACCCTTGGAATTATAAGTTTACTTGGAACCCTAGAAATGTGGTTTTAGCAGGGCAGGGCACAGCACAATTCATAAGAAATAAACAGCTTAAATACATTCCTTACGGTAAATTATTCAGTAGAACAGATTTGATTGAAGTTCTAGATGAGGGGCAATTTGAAGGTTACGCCAATAGAGATTCTCTTTCCTACAGAGAAACCTATAACCTCAAGGATATTCCAACTATGTTTAGAGGAACGCTAAGAAGACCTGGTTTTTCTGAAGCATGGGATGTTTTTGTGCAATTAGGCATGACTGATGATTCTTTCAAAATTTCTAATTTGTCAGAAATGACTTGGAGAGAGTTTACCAATTCATTTTTAGTGTATGATGATGTAAGGAGTGTAGAGGATAAATTACAATCTTATTTTTCTGTTGACCAAAACATACTTGATAAACTGGCTTGGCTAGGCTTGTTTGAGGATAAAATGATAGGATTAGAGGAGGGTAGTCCTGCTCAAGTTTTACAACATTTATTGGAAGACAAATGGGCTTTGCAGTCCGATGATAAGGATATGATTGTAATGCAGCATTTGTTCGATTATACCTTGAATGCGAAGAGCTACCATTTAAAATCATCCTTGGTTCTTAGAGGCAAAGACCAAGCCCATACCGCTATGAGTATGACAGTAGGTTTACCGGTAGCTATCGCTACAGAACTCATTCTAAATGGTAAGATTTCTCTAACGGGAGTAAGGATACCTATTGATAAAGAAATATACTTGCCTGTTCTCGAAAAATTAAAAGAATTTGGAATAGATTTTGTAGAGGAAAAATTTACAACTTAAGATAAAAATCTTCACACAGTTTGTTATAGTCCTCTGTATAGTTGTGTCGGCTGTTTTCTATGGTTAAATAGCATTCATTTAAGAGAACTTTTTTCTTACTTAGAGAAATTAGTAAGCGTTTTACTGGGCTAGTATGATTTCCTTTCACCCAACACATTTGAGTAATGTAAAAGCCTACATTTTTGGCTTTTGTTTTTATATTTTCATATTCATCGACTGGCACAATAATAGTAAGCTGTCCTTTTTCATTTAAAAGATTAAGACATGCCTCTATTAAATACTCTAAACTTAAACTATCGTTATTTCTGGCTGTTGCTCGAGCAAGGTCTTGAGATTGGGTAGTGTTTCTAAAATAGGGTGGGTTACATACAATCAAATCATAATTTGATGAATGAGTATAATCCTGTAGTGAACAATGTTTTACTGAAATTCTGTCTGACCATGGTGAGGACTGTGCGTTCAACTCAGCTTCCTGTGCTGCCAATTCATTAATTTCGATGGCTTGTATTTGGCTATCAGTAAAGCGTTGCGCTAACATTATAGCGATTAAGCCTGTTCCTGTGCCTATATCTAGTATTTTTTGTGGGTATGAAGTTGGATTTACCCAAGCACCAAGTAAAACTCCATCTGTTCCCACTTTCATAGCAGATTGCTCTTGAATAATGCTAAACGATTTGAAATGAAAAGTCATTTAGCGTTTATCATTAAAGGCTTTCCAGAGTAAAATAATAACCATTAGCTCAATAGCAACTAAAAGAAAGTGAATATAATAGACTTGTTCTTGTTTTTCAGACAATAGGTCAAAGTGCTCTACGCTTTTGTAAAAGGTATAAGAGGCAGCCATACCTACTAGGTAGCCAATTTGTTTAGCCATATCTATTTTGGTAAGCATACTATCTTCTTTGAATACTAAAGTTTCGGCACGTACCAAATAAGAGCCAAAGACAAAAGTTATCTGATAACCAATGTATATTAAAAGGGCTATTTGATAACTATAAGAAAAAATCAAAAAAGCGACTAGCATAGCCAATACGATAACTTCAACAGCTAGAGAAATTCTAAAAAAGTAATAGGCGTTTAAAATTTTGTAGTAATACTTAGCAACAATTATCATTGCAGCTGCTAAAACGATACCACCAAGCGAATATACCGATGGTTCTAAAGGTTCATAGATAGTAAACACACTACCTATAGAAAGGCCTAAAAACAGAGAGTTAAACCATTTGTATAGGATAAAAGCTTTCTGATTAAGGTTAATATTAGATAGCATATATTAATAATAACAATTTCTGCGCACCTTAGCGATATGTTTTGCTAGACGAAGCACTTGACGGGTATATCCGTATTCATTATCGTACCATATGTATAGTACAATAGATTTACCATCATTTGAAACTTGTGTTGCTGGACTATCATATATTGAAGGGCAACTATCACCAACGATATCCGATGATACGAGTTCATTATTTACTGAAAAGCGGATTTGCTCTACCAATTCAGAGTCAAAAGCGGCATTGTGGATTAAGTTGTTAACACCTTCTAAAGTCGTTTCTTTTTCTATTGTTAAGTTCAATATGGCTAATGAACCATTGGGAGTAGGAACACGAATTGCACTAGATGTTAATTTATTTTCTAATGATGGTATTGCTTTAGTAACAGCTTTTCCAGCGCCTGTTTCAGTGATAACCATATTCAAAGCTGCAGCACGACCTCTTCGGTATTTGCTGTGCATATTATCCACTAGGTTTTGGTCGTTGGTATAAGCGTGAATAGTTTCTAAATGCCCTTTTACGACACCTAAATTCTTTTCTACGACTTCTAATATTGGAGTAATAGCATTGGTGGTACACGATGCAGCAGAAAAAATATCTTGATGGTCAATATCTACATTATGATTGACGCCAAAGACAATATTAGGAACACCTTTTCCAGGAGCAGTCAATAAAACTTTAGCTACACCTTTTGATTTAAGATGTAGGCTCAAAGCCTCTTTATCTCTAAATACTCCCGTATTGTCAATTACTAAAGCGTCATTGATTCCATATTCGGTATAATCAATAGAATCAGGACTCTTTGCCGCTATCATTTTTACTGAACGACCATTAATAATCAAGGCTTTATTTTCAAAATCCTCCTTTACTGTTCCAGTAAATACACCATGAACAGAGTCTGTTCGTAGTAGTGAAGCTCTTTTGGTAATATCCTTTTCTGAATTACTTCGAGTAACAATGGCTCTCAGTCTCAATTGACCACCAGCATTATCTTGTAAGAACAGTTCTCTGGCTACTAATCGACCGATACGACCAAAACCGTAAAGAATAACATCTTTTGGTGATAAGTTATTATCAGTATTGCTATAAATAGATAGCTTATCTTTAATAAAGTTATTTAGTTCGTCATCGGATTTATTTTCTTTATTCCATTCATAGGCTAATTTCCCAAGATCTATTTTAGTGTTTTTGATGCCCATTTCTAAAATAGCTTTTGCTAATGGCAATGTTTGATGCACACTAATGTTTTGTTTAACAAATTTAGCGGCATAATCATGAAGATTCAATATTTCACTGATACTTAAGTGGGTCATCCTGTTTCTAAACATAACTAGTTCAGTAGAACACTCCAGAATTAAACGGCTAACAACATTAGATAATTCAGATGTTGTTTTTTCTTTCTCTATCCAGAGGGATAACTCGTTATCGTAATTTTCAGTTTTCATTTTAAGTAAGGTGTAAAGGTATGTTAGTTAGTTTCGGCAAATTTACAGTTTTGATATTCACAAACAATAAAATTTTAGAAAAATGAAAAGTGTACAAAATACGTTTGCTTTACTTAAATTTGAAGCATGAAAATAGAGTTTCACAAATATGAGGGTGCTGGAAACGACTTTATTATGATTGACAATCGGGCTAAGCGTTTCGATACTTCAAATCATAAACTTATCAAACACCTGTGTAACCGAAGAAAAGGAATTGGAGCTGATGGCTTAATTTTATTACAATCGGTAGAAAACTATGACTTTGAAATGATTTATTTCAATGCCGACGGTCAATTGGGTTCTATGTGTGGCAATGGTGGAAGGTGCATAGTGGACTTTGCTAAACAATTGAACCTATTTGACAAAGAATGTCATTTTTTAGCATGTGACGGTGCTCATCAAGCGATATGGAGTCAGTCAGAGGTTACTTTAAGAATGCAAGATGTTCATAACATTGAAGTTGGTGAAGGGTATTTCTTCTTAGATACAGGCTCACCGCATTATGTTAAATTTGTTGATTCAATAAACGATTTAGATGTAGTTAGTGAGGGCAAAAAGATACGTTATAATACACGTTTTAAGGATGATGGCACGAATGTCAATTTTGTAGAGTTTAATGATGACAAATTGTATATAAGAACTTATGAAAGGGGTGTGGAAGATGAAACTTTAGCTTGTGGTACAGGTATTGTTGCTTCAGCTCTTTCGGCTTTTGAGTCTGGATTAATAAGCACACAATCCATAGAAGTTAAGGCCTTTGGTGGTGATTTAAAAGTAACTTTTGATAAAGACAAAAATTATACAGCTATAAATTTAATGGGTCCATATCGCTGTGTTTTTAAAGGAGAAACGATATGCTAGAAGGAGAAAATATTAAGTTGAGGGCTTTAGAGCCAGAAGATTTAGATTTATTTTACCAATGGGAAAACGACTCTACTATTTGGAAAATAAGCCAAACATATGCTCCTTTTTCAAAGCATATTTTATCAAGATATCTAGAAAATGCACATCAAGATATATTTACAGCAAAGCAACTTCGATTAATGATTGAAAAAGATGGAGTTTCTATTGGCACCATAGAGCTTTTTGATTTTGAACCTATTCACATGAGAGCTGGTTTGGGTATATGGATTGTTCAAGAGTCAGATAGGAGAAAGGGTTATGCCAAAGAAGCTCTTAGACTGATGATAGAGTATGCTTTTTTCAAATTACAACTCAATCAGTTGTATTGCAATATATCAGCTAGTAATCAGCCTAGTATAAACCTATTCAGCTCATTAGACTTTATGTTGATTGGAGCAAAGAAAAAATGGAATAAATCTCCCAATGGTTGGGAAGATGAATTGATGTTTCAATTGTTGTGCGATTAGTTTATGTGTACATATTTTTTGCTTTAGTCAGTTGTACGAGCAAGGTTGAGCCCTATACCTCTTATCTCAATCATAATGATACGGTAGCCTATGTAGGGAAGGAAAGTTGTATGGCTTGTCATTACGATATTTATCAAACCTATATTCATACTGGAATGGGACAGTCTATGTCCTTAGCTACGCCATCAAATAGTGAAGCTATTTTTACGGATAAATCTATATTAAAAGACACCTTTCACAATTTTCATTATCAGCCATATTGGAAAGATAGTGTGTTGAAATTAAAGGAGTTACATGACTTCGGTGAACGTATAGAAGATGTGGATTTTATTGTTGGTTCAGGACATCATACTAATTCGCATTTGTGGGAAGAAAATGGATATGTTCATCAAATGCCTTTTACTTACTATACCCAAGATGGGCACTTGGATTTCCCACCCGGTTTTGAAGGTGGGTATAATAGCCGTTTCTCTAGAAAAATAGGCTTAGAATGCATGAGTTGTCATAATGCAATGCCTGACTTTGTTTTAGGTTCTGAAAACAAATACAATTCTATCCCTCAAGGTATAGATTGTGAACGCTGTCATGGTCCCGGTGAATTACACGTTCAGCGTATGATGAACGGAGAAATAGTAGATACTTCACAACATATAGATTACTCTATTGTAAACCCTAAAAAATTGTCATTAGAGGCTCAATTTCAAATTTGCATGCGCTGTCATCTTCAAGGAAATACGGTCTTAGAAGAAGGTAAAAGCTTTTTGGATTTTAAGCCAGGAATGGAATTGTCAGATGTAATGACCGTCTTTGTGCCTAGGTACAAAGACGATAACACTTTCATTATGGCTTCTCATGTGGATAGATTTAAGCAAAGTGCTTGTTTCACCAATTCCGAAATGAATTGTATTACTTGTCATAACCCACATCATTCGGTTAAGAAAGAAAGTCCAAACTTCTTTAACGACAAATGTTTGTCTTGTCATGACGATTGTAAAGATGAGTTTAGAGAAAATAATAATTGCGTTGAATGTCATATGCCGTCATCATCTACAATTGACATTCCACATGTGAGTATTCACGATCATAAAATAGGAATCCATAATCTTAAAGACACTCTCCATCCTAAGGGTGAATTCATAGGACTTGAGGCGGTTAATAATTCTAATCCATCGAAAATAACTAGAGCAAAAGCCTATTTATATCAGTACGAAAAATTTGATTCTCAACCGTATTTGCTCGACTCAGCACTTAGCTTATTAAATTCTATTTCTTTGGAAAAGTCTTTTAAAGAACGCATACACCTTTACTACCTTAAAGAAGATGATATTTCTATTTTAAATATTTGTAACTCTTTAGATGATTTATCTCTTGATAAGAAGTCATATGACAATTCTGATGCTTGGACAGCTTATCGAATAGCGCAATCTTATCAAAATCAAGGGTTGAGTAAACAAAGTTTATCATTCTATCTGATATCAGTGGACTTGAGCCCTTATGTATTAGATTTTCGCTTGAAGTTAGCAGATATGTACTCCTCATTATTATTATACCCAGAAGCGGAGAAAGAATACAGAACCCTTTTGGCGCAGTTTTCAAAGCATGAAAACGCATGGTGTAACTTGGGTTATGTTTTGCTACAGCAAGGACAACAGCAAGCCGCTTTGGACTGTTACAATAATGCTTTAGATTTAAACCCTCAACACATACAATCTCTATTGAATAAAGCAAGTTTAATGATTTTGAAAGGTGAAATTAGTAAAGGAAAGTTATATTTGAAGCTAATTTTAGATATAGACCCTGATAACGCCAAGGTTGAGTATCTTTTGAGTACACTTTAATGAGAAAGAAGAAAAGTTTTTTTACAAAATTTATTTGGAGTTTAATAGGCGTTCTTTTTTTAAGTGGCGCTATTACGGCATCGGTTTTTTTAGGCAGAATATATAAGCCCAATGTATCTTTAGAGTATCAAAAAGACGTTTATATTTATATTCCTACTGGTGCTAGTTTTGAGGATGTTTTACAGATACTTTCAGATGAAGGTGTCATCATCAGTTCGTCTTCTTTTCGTTGGATTTCGGAGCAGAAGCGTTATACCAATAACATCAAGTCGGGTCGTTATCTTTTAAAAGATGGCATGAACAATAATGAGCTAGTTAATCTGCTTCGTTCTGGACGTCAAACACCTGTCAATGTAGTTTTCAATAACATGCGTACTAAAGAAGAGTTTGCTGGTAAAATAGCCTCTCAGATAGAATTAGACTCTTTAGAGATTTTGGATGCTATGCTAGATACCATTTTTTTAAATCAAGTGGGGTTAAATGCTTTTAATGTCAGTAGTTTGTTTATACCCAATACCTATGAATTTTATTGGAATACTACCGTAACGAATTTTCTTTCACGTATGGTTGCAGAACACCATCATTTTTGGAATAATAGCCGTAGGGCAAAAGCTAGGCAATTAAATTTATCTCCTGAAGAAGTGGTTACTTTAGCTTCTATAGTAGAGAAAGAAACTCTTCAAAAAAGTGAGCAGCCAATAGTAGCGGGATTATACATTAACCGCCTGAGAAAGGGTATGAAATTACAATCCGATCCAACCGTGATTTTTGCCATTGGCGATTTTTCAATTAGACGGGTACTGAAGAAAGATTTAAAATACGATTCTCCTTTCAATACATACAAATACAAAGGATTACCTATAGGGCCAATCTTTTTACCATCCATTCGTGCTATAGATGCCGTATTAAATTACGAAAAGCATGATTATTTATACATGTGTGCAAAAGAGGATTTTTCAGGATTTCATAATTTTGCCGTATCTGGATTGCAACACTATGCTAATGCAGCTAAATATAGAAATGCCCTGAATAACAGAAACATTAAAAGATAAAACATTTATGAAAATTAAATTTGGAACTGACGGCTGGAGAGCTATAATAGCACAAGACTACACTGTAGATAATGTAGCACGAGTAACCGTAGCTGCCTCACAATGGTTAAATGATAATTTCGATAATCCATCGGTAGTTATTGGTCACGATTGTCGTTTTGCAGGGCCTTTATTTGCTGAAACAGCGGCTAAGGTATTTAACCATTTTGGTATTAAGGTAACTATGGCAGACCGTTTTGTGAGTACGCCTATGCTTTCTTTGGGTGTTGTAGAGCTTAAAGCTGATTTGGGTGTTGTTATTACAGCTAGTCATAATCCGCCAGAATACAACGGCTACAAGCTTAAAGGGAATTTTGGAGGTCCATTGTTATCAGACGATATACAAGCGGTAGAAGATATTATCCCTGATACTCATGGCTTGGATTTAAAAAGCCTAACAATGGATGGAGTAGAAACGGCTGATTTGGTTCAGATGTATTTGGATAAGGCCAAAGCTAATTTTGACTTAGAGGCTATTAATAATTCAGATTTCAATTGGGGTTATGATGCTATGTATGGTGCTGGTAGAGAAGCTGTTCCAGCTTTATTACCTGAAACGACCTTATTCCATTGCACTAATAACCCCGGTTTTAAAGGCACTGCTCCTGAGCCTATACACAGAAATCTTTTAGAATTTTCAGAATATATCAAAACTACTGGCAAAATAGATTGCGGTTTAGCTACCGATGGTGATGCCGATAGGATAGGGCTTTATAATAGCAAAGGTGATTTCATTGACTCTCATCACATTATTTTGTTGTTAATTCATTATTTGGTAAAATATAAGGGAATGAATGGCAAGATTGTTACAGCCTTTTCTTGTTCAGTTAAGGTAGAGCAAATGTGTAAGCATTATGGATTGGAGCACGAAATTGTCAAAGTAGGGTTTAAGCACGTAGCAGGAGTGATGCTCAAAGAAGATGTTTTACTAGGTGGTGAAGAGTCTGGTGGTGTCGCTATCAAAGGGCATATTCCTGAAAGAGATGGTATATGGATGGGCTTAGTCATTTGGGAATACATGGCAAAGACAGGTAAGAGTTTAGACGATCTTATTCAAGAAGTGTACGATATAGTAGGGGAATTTGCCTTTGAACGTATAGACTTACACCTTGATGAAGCTAAAAAGTTAGAAATAGTAGAGAATTGCGAGAAAGGTGTTTATACAGCCTTTGGCGATATGCCAATAGTAAAAACAGAAACTATTGATGGTTTTAAATACTACTTCGATGCAGACAGTTGGATAATGATACGACCTTCAGGAACAGAACCCGTATTGCGTACCTATGCTGAAGCTAAAAATCAAGCTAAGTGTTTTGAGATTCTTAAAAAGGTACATCAAGCTCTACTAGATTAGATTTGACGCTTTGATCTTTTAATAAAAGCAAATCCGTAATCTTATTTTTCTTTAGGTTCAAACATTGTATAATATTTAGCCTGTTCTATTAAAATTCAATTAGATTTGCTTTTTCCTATCAATTAGCGCCTTAGGACTAATATGACCTAAAATATGGCGAAAATCAATATATATGAATTTTAAAGATTTAAAATTAATTCCTTCTATACTACAAGCATTAAAGGATCAAAAATACACTGAGCCCACTTCTATACAAGCTAAAGCAATACCACTAATCCTAAGTGGGAATGATATATTAGGAAGTGCACAAACTGGAACAGGAAAAACGGCTGCTTTTTCTATCCCTATTGTTCAAAACCTTGAGAATATGCGACAGCATTCAAAGGGGCAAAGAAAAGTATTGTCGTTAATAGTAACCCCAACCAGAGAACTTGCCATACAAATTGGAGAAAGTTTTACAGCTTATTCGAAATACACTAAGCTGAAGAATACCGTCATCTTTGGTGGTGTTGGTCAGGGTGCACAAGTCAAAGCATTGAACAATGGGGTTGATGTGTTGGTAGCCACACCAGGCCGTTTGCTAGATTTGATTAATCAGGGTTATATTTCTTTAAAAAATGTAAAATACTTTGTTTTAGATGAAGCCGACAGAATGCTAGATATGGGCTTTATTCACGACATTAAGAAGATTTTAGCTATGTTGCCACACAAAAGGCAGTCTTTGTTTTTTTCTGCTACTATGCCTAAAAACATTTTGGATTTATCTCGACAGATATTAGATAATCCAGAGAAAGTAGTGGTTAATCCAGTATCTTCAACAGCAGAAACCATACAGCAGTTTGTTTATATGACAAATAAAAACTGTAAAAGTAGTTTGTTATTACACATCCTCGACAATAAAGAGATTAAGCAAGTTCTATTATTTTCAAAGACCAAACATGGCGCAGATAAAATAGTAAAAAACCTTGCTAAGAAGGGCATTGCTTCCGCTGCTATCCATGGTAATAAGGGACAAAACCAACGTCAAAAAGCACTTAAAAATTTCAAGGAAGGACATATTAGAGTGCTGGTTGCTACGGATATTGCAGCACGAGGGATAGATATTGATAAATTACGTTTTGTTATCAATTATGATATTCCTAACGAATCAGAAACCTATGTGCACCGTATTGGTCGTTGTGGTCGTGCTGGTGAAGAGGGTATATCAATCTCTATTTGTGAGCCCGAAGAAATAGTTTTTTTAAAAGATATAGAAAAGCTAACCAAACAGAGGATTAATGTTGTCGATGAGAATCCATTTCCTCAGACTGATAAACCGATGACTGCAGCAGAGCGTAAAGAAGCAGAAAAAGAAAAGCAAAGGAGAAAACAAGAGTTCTTTGCCAATAGAAAGAAGAAAAAAAACGCATCAAATTCTAATAGAAACAGAAGAAGGTAATAGCTTATTTATTGTCAATTAAAGTTTATTTATAACTAAATTTTAATGAGTTTTTAATAACATTGATTTGAACTTATTTAAAACTTAAAACGATGAAAAAAACGATCTTTTCCATTATAGCATTAGTGCTATTTTTTGCCTGTGGCAACAGCTCTACTTCGGAGTGTAAAAAATCTTCTGACAATGTAATTTCTAATGTACAACTTAAAAATTATGCCGTAGTATGGCAATGGGCAGTTAATGATGCTGATATGATACGTAAGCATCTTCCTGCTATGAATGAAGAAATGTTAGCCATGTGGCGAAATGGTGATATTGAAAATGCCTACTACAACGCTGATTCGGAAATATCAGTGGTGGAGAATCTGCCTAATATCTGTTATTTTTTGAAGGCAGAATCTTACAAAAGTGCTAGAGAATTCTTAAATTCATTATCAGTAGTTAAAAATGGAATAGCCACTTTTAGTGTCTTTCCAGTAGGAAGCAAGTGGTTTGGTAGAAACGCTGAAGCCATACAAGCAAACGGCATTCGTAGATCTTATGTTTCCGTATGGAAAGTACTTGAAGAAATTAAGCAAGAAGAGAATCTGCAAATGATTCAAACTCAAGCCAATTCCATTAAATCCCTATATCAGCAAGGCAGTATAGAAAATGTATATTGGGAACTCTCTGGAGAAGAAGATGCTTACAAACGAAGAAATAACAATATTACAGATTTCGTCTTTTTCATCAATAGTGATAGTAAAGATGAAGCTAGAGCCCTTTGCGATAGTTTGCCTTTTACGGCTGAAGGTTTGGTTTCTTATGACCTTATTCCAGTTGGTGTCTTTTGGTTAGGTGATTATGAGGAAAACTAAAAAGTGAGATTGTATGCGTTACTTACTTATAGTACTTGTCCTATTGGTGATTTTTCTCTTTCCTAGAAAGAATAAGTGCGAAATAGAAGTAGTGGTTACTAATGTTTCTGAACGAAAAGGAAGTATAGAACTCGCTATTTTTAATGATCCGGAAGTATTCCTTTTAAAAAATAAATCCTTTAAAAAATATTCCAAAAAAGCTAAAAGCGATAGTTTAATTCTTCGCCTTAAAAACATACCTAAAGGCAATTATGCTATATCTTTATATCAAGATGTTAATTCTGATAATGTATGTAATCTAAGTTTTGCAGGTATTCCTAAAGAACCCTTTGGTTTTTCAAATAATTACAAACCTTTTTTGAAAAAACCATCTTTTAAGGATTGTCAATTTAGTCTGCAAAAAGATACCTATACATATACGGTTAATTGATGTTATCCCATAAAAAAAGCCCGAGCAAACGCTCGGGCTTTTAATTGAATATATTTTACGAATTATCTAGTGCTTAGAAAGGTAGTCTGCTACACCAGCAAAACTTTCTTTCATAGCCTCTTTACCTTTTGACCAGTTAGCTGGACAAACTTCGCCTTCTTCTTCAAAATGCTGTAAAGCATCTACCATTCTTAGAGCTTCATCTACATTTCTCCCTAAAGGGAAATTATTGACAATTTGGTGTTGCACAACACCTTCTTTGTCGATAAGGAATAACCCTCTGTAGGCAATCATTGGGCCATCAGCTTCTAGTTCGTCATTTTCATTAACGAAGTAGTCACCTGCTAATACACCGAAGTTTTCGGCTACTGTCTTGGCAACATCTGCAACTATAGGGTAAGTGATGCCTTTGATACCACCGTTTTCTTTAGCAACTTGTAACCATCCCCAGTGACTTTCAGGAGTATCCGTTGAACAAGCAACTACTTCAACACCTTTAGCCTTAAATTCGTCTAATTTAGCTTGAAAAGCATGCAATTCTGATGGGCATACGAAAGTAAAATCCTTAGGGTAAAAGAAAAACAACACGTGCTTTTTACCTATGAATTGTTCCAATGAAAAGTCAGAAACTATTTCTCCACCATTAACAACAGCTTTAGTGTTGAACTTTGGTGCTTTTTTTCCTACTAATACCATATTTTTAAATTTAATTTATTGAGTTACTTTAAATAAGGTGCAAATTTAAGCATAAAGAACTACTTATCGAAACTTATTTTTTGTATTTCTTGATATCTGAAACAATGTATAGTATGATCATTTACTAGACCTGAGGCTTGCATAAAAGCGTAACAAATAGTACTTACAACAAATTTAAATCCTCTAGCTTTTAAATCTTTACTCATTTTATCAGAAAGGGGGGTGGTAGTGGGTATTTCAGACAAATGTTGATAACGATTGTGAATAACCTTACCATCTGTAAATTGCCAAATGTAAGTGTTGAAACTGCTAAATCCTTTTTGAATATCAATAAAGGCTTGGGCATTGCTTACGGTAGCTTTAATTTTTAATCGGTTACTAATGATGTTAGAGTCCTCTTTGAGTTTAGCCATTTCTTCCTCTGTCATTTGAGCTACCTTATGCACATCGAAATCATAAAAAGCATTCCTAAAACCTTCTCTTTTTTGCAAAATGATTTTTCAACTCAAACCAGCCTGAAAGGTATCCAATACGAGGTATTCAAACCATTTTTTGTCATCTGTAACAGGAACGCCCCATTCGGTATCGTGGTAATCCATTTCTACTGTTGAAGGCCATTGACATCGTTTTTTCATAAGTGATCGTATTTCGTTCAAAACTATTGCTTTTTCTAACAACATATTTTTTCAAAATAACGATATTTGTGGCAAATATTCTAATTATGTCCGACCAGCAAATCATATTTTCAATGAACAGGGTAAGTAAGACTTTCCCTTCCAATAACAAACAAGTTTTAAAAGATATACACCTATCCTTTTTCTATGGTGCTAAAATTGGTATTATAGGTCTTAATGGCTCAGGAAAATCTACTTTACTCAAAATAATCGCTGGTTTGGATAAATCTTTTCAAGGAGATGTCCATTTTTCTAAAGATCATACTATAGGATATCTAGCGCAAGAGCCTGAAATGGACGATTCCAAGACAGTCATGGACATCGTTAAAGAAGGTATGCAAGAAGCTGTTGACCTTATTGCAGAATACAACGATATCAATAATCAGTTTGCTTTACCTGAAGTTTATGAAAATCCAGATAAGATGGAAAAACTGATGGCAAAACAAGGTGAGCTGCAAGACCAAATAGATGCTGCAGGAGCTTGGGATTTAGAAACTAAGCTTAATATCGCAATGGATGCTTTACGTTGCCCTGAAGGTGAAAAGTCTGTTTCTGTATTATCAGGAGGAGAGAAGAGACGTGTAGCACTTTGTCGATTATTGTTGAAAGAACCAGATATCTTATTATTGGATGAGCCAACTAACCACTTAGATGCTGAATCCGTACACTGGTTAGAACAGCATTTACAACAATATAAAGGAACAGTTATTGCCATTACTCACGATAGGTATTTCTTAGATAATGTAGCCGGATGGATATTGGAATTAGATAGAGGAGAAGGTATTCCTTGGAAGGGCAATTATTCTTCGTGGTTAGACCAAAAATCTAAGCGTTTGGCACAAGAAGAAAAACAAGCTAGCAAACGAAGAAAAACTCTAGAAAGAGAATTGGAATGGGTACGTATGAGCCCTAAAGGAAGACAGTCCAAATCCAAAGCTCGTTTGAGTAATTACGATAAACTCTTGAGTGAAGAAAACAGACAGCAAGAGGAAAAAATCGAATTATATATTCCGCCAGGACCACGATTAGGGACTAATGTAATTGAGGCTAATGGTGTTTCCAAAGCCTTTGATGATAAGTTATTGTACGAAGATTTGAACTTTAAATTACCTCCAGCAGGTATAGTGGGTATAGTAGGACCAAATGGAGCAGGAAAAACTACCCTGTTCAGAATGATCATGGGACAGGAAGAAGCTGATGGTGGTTCTTTTAGTATTGGTGAAACGGTTAAGGTTTCTTACGTTGACCAACAACATGCTGATATAGACCCTGAAAAAACCATTTGGGAACAAGTCACAGGTGGTAATGAATTGCTCGAAGTGGCTGGTAAAAAAGTCAATTCACGTTCTTATGTAGCGAAGTTTAATTTTCAAGGTTCTGACCAAAACAAAAAAGTAGGGGTTTTATCTGGGGGAGAAAGAAACAGACTTCACTTGGCTATGACATTAAGAGATGAGGGTAATGTATTACTCCTTGATGAGCCTACAAACGACCTTGATGTCAATACTTTACGTGCTTTGGAAGAAGGCTTAGAAAACTTTGGTGGATGTGCTGTTATTATCTCTCACGATCGTTGGTTCTTAGATAGAGTATGTACGCATATCCTAGCTTTTGAAGGCGATTCTCAGGTTTATTTCTTTGAAGGTGGGTACAGCGATTATGAAGAAAATCGTAAAAAGAGATTAGGTGATGTAGGGCCTACACGTATAAGGTATAAAAAGCTTGTTCGTTAATTCTTTCTTACCAATAATTTTTTGATCGAGGGTAAGCTAAATACTTGAGAGTCCGAATTAGCTTTTAAGCTCAAAAAGATACCCACAGGCAAGAGGATAAGGTTAGCAGTCCACATGCCTTCTGTAACAGACAATTCAGATTCTTTAACCATCTTTTCTGCTGTTACTGAAACAATGTGGTATGTGATGAAAAATCCAACAGAAACAATCACAGGCATTCCAAAGCCCCCTTTTCTAATAATTGCACCAAGTGGTGCTCCAATTAAAAAAAAGATAATACAAGCAACAGCAAGTGTCCATTTTCTATGCCATTCCACTTTGTGTTTAATTGCAATTTTATTAGCGTAGTTTTGATCGTTAATGGTATTACTAAGCATCGACTTTAAGTACTTGACAGAGGAAATAGCATTGCTATACACCTTAGAGGGATAATATGCCATATTCTTGTCTTTTTTAGCAAAACTACTTTCCAATTGTGAGTAGTTTACCTCAATCTTATCTGAAATATTGTTTTTGAATAGTTGTAGTTTAGTATCTGATTTAGAGTAAATAGAGTCTATTGCTACTGTTAGTTGTTGGTTATTCATCATCGCATAGTGATTGCGATACAATTCTTCACTGGTGCGTTTCATACCAAAATCAGACATGTCAAAACGTAAAATATCTTGTTTAAATTGACTGCGTTGAAGTGGGCGTTTTTCTTTCTTTTTATTAATATTCATCTCATAGTAGCTGTAGCCATTCTCTAGTGAAATGATAAAGTAATTTTCGTTTTCTGACAGATACATTTGCCCTTTTTCGGCAACAATTACTTTGTCGTTGCCTTGTTCGGAGGTATGATCGTAAATCATAACACCCTCTAGATCAATACCGTTTTCTAGTTTTTTGTCAATTTTGATACTGTATCCACTCAATTCATTATAAAACATACCTTCCTTAATGTTTAAGGCTGGTTTTTGTTTTCTAATATCGTATAGGAGCGATCCCGCTTTCAAATTGGCATAAGGCATAAAATAATTAGAAAATAGAAATGATGAAATTGAAATAACAATAATAAAAGCTAATAATGGCGTCATACATTTCCTTAAAGATACACCAGCAGATTTTATAGCCATGAGTTCGTTTTTCTCAGCGATATTACCAAATGTCATGATAGAGGAAAGTAGAATAGATATAGGTAATGCCATAGGGACAAAACGAGCGGCGGCATAGAAAAGCAATTTAGCTATAATTATAAAATCCAATCCTTTACCGACTAAGTCGTCAATGTATTTCCACAAGAACTGCATAAGCAATAGAAAAATTGCTATGAGAAAAGTAAAAATGAATGGACCGATAAATGATTTAATAATGAAAAGATGTAACTTTTTCATTCGGTCAGAATTCTTATTATGATCCTATCAAATGCTTCAAGTTATCAATCTGAGCATCCCATAGGTTAGTAGCGTCTTCTTTATCCTCTTCATCTTCAGCAAAGTCTGAAACAATTAGAGAGACATCAGAGGTTAATTCATCAATTTGAATTCTAAATTCAAAGTATTCATCATCTTCAGAGTCTAACCATCTAAAGCGTATGTGTTCTCCTTTTTTCTTACTGATTAGTTCAGCTTCTTGAGAGCTTCCTTCCCAAGTAAATGTGTAAATACCTTCTCTACTAACGTTTACATCATCGGCAAACCATTCGGATAAGCCACTGATTGTAGATAAGCGTTCGTATAGTATTTTTATAGAGGAGTGTAAAGGATATTCTAGTTGATATAGCATATTTTTTTGTTTTTTAGCTTTGCTGTCAATATATACAAATAATTTGCAATTGCAAGAGTTAGTATTTGTGAATTAAAAAAACACTAGGTTTTTTATTTAAGTTTAGAGACTTTTTTCTCCAATTTTTAATCGTATCTCTTGTTATATTTTCTGATTCTGTACTAATATTTGTCGCTACTACTAGCACAGTATTAGGATGGCAATATTTGCATAAATCTTCAAGCATATGATTGTTACGAAAGGGTGTTTCTATAAACAATTGTGTTTGTTGATGTCTTAACGATAAATCTTCTAAAAATAGTATGCGCTTTTTACGTTCAGCCTTATCTTTTGGTAAATAACCATTAAAAGCAAAGTTCTGACCATTGAGTCCAGATGCCATTACGGACATTAAAATGGATGATGGACCAACAAGAGGTACAACTTTTATCTTTTTTGAGTGTGCAATTTTTACTATATCAGCTCCTGGATCTGCAATGCCGGGGCAACCTGCTTCAGATAAAAGTCCTATATTTTCCCCTTCTTCAATACTATTCAGCATACTTGTTAGCTCTAGATTTTTAGTATGTTTATTTAGTAAATGGAACTTTAAATCGTCAATGGCAGTTTTGATGTTTGACTTGATAAGAAAGCGTCTTGCTGAACGTATATTTTCTACAATAAACTCGGAGCAACTGTTAATTTGAAGTGTATTTTCAGAAGGTAAGACCGAATTTATTTCTGTATCACCTAATGTACAAGGTATTAGTATGAGTTTTCCTCTATTGGATTTCATGGTTTATCTTTTGACAAGCATCGTAAACTAATTCATAAACTTGTATAAAGCCGTCTTTTCCACCAAAATAAGGGTCTGGAACATTACGGTTGTCAGATAAGGTGTGATAGACCTTTTCCATTTGAGATTCGTTTTGTGCTAATGCCACAACATTATTATAATTTTCAGAGTCCATTACGAATATCTTATCGAACTTATCAAAGTCATTTGAAGTAAATTGTCTAGCAGTAAGATTGGAAATGTCTATTCCATAAGCTTTGGCTGTTTCAATCATCCTTGAGTCTGGTGGGTTACCAATATGATAATTAGACGTTCCCGCAGAATCCACAATAATATCAGGGTTGATATGAGATAAAATACCTTCAGCTAGAGGAGATCGACATATATTTCCTAAACAAACAAACAGTATTTTCATTGTACTGAGTTTGAGAAAATATTAATTGAGTGTTAGTTTCTTCTCAATATCGTTCACAAAAGCTCTGAATTGCTTATCAGTATCAATGAGGTTATTGACAGTTTTACAAGCGTGTAATACGGTAGCATGGTCTTTATTACCACAATGAATACCAATATTAGCAAGAGAGTTTTTGGTTAGCTGTTTAGAAAAATACATAGCTAATTGTCTAGCCTGTACAATTTCTCTTTTTCTTGTTTTTGACTTCATCAATTCGATAGGAATATCGAAATAGTCGCAAACTACTTTTTGTATGTAGTCAATAGAAATTTCTCTTGCTGTATTTTTCACAAATTTATCTAGCATTTCTTTTGCTAAATCGATAGTGATATTCTTCTTGTTAAGTGAAGATTGAGCTAATAGAGATATCAAAGCGCCTTCTAATTCTCTAACATTGGTTGTGATAGAGTAGGCAATATATTCAACGACTTCGTAAGGCATTTCTATACCATCGTTGTATAGTTTCTTTTTCAGTATTGCAATTCGTGTTTCTAAATCTGGAGACTGCAAGTCCGCTGATAATCCCCACTTAAAGCGAGATAATAAACGTTGTTCAACACCTTGCATATCTACAGGTGCTTTATCCGATGTTAAAATGATTTGTTTTCCGTTTTGGTGCAAGTGGTTGAAAATATGGAAGAACGCATCTTGTGTTTTTTCTTTTCCTGCAAAAAACTGAACATCATCTATAATAAGTACATCTATAGACTGGTAGAAATGAATAAAGTCATTCTTTTTGTTGTCCATTATGGCGTCAACAAATTGAGTTTGGAATTTGTCGGCTGATACATATAAAACCGTCTTTTCAGGGTCTAAATTTTTAACCTCTATACCAATGGCATTAGCAAGGTGAGTTTTTCCTAGTCCGCCATTACCATAAATAAGTAGGGGATTAAAAGAAGTGCCACCAGGTTTTTGCGCTACTGCATATCCTGCAGAACGAGCCAGCCTGTTGCAATCGCCCTCAACAAAAGTGTTGAATGAAAAATTAGCATTTAGTTGTGGATCAACTTGTATCTTTTTAAGCCCAGGAATAACAAATGGATTTCTTATTGAAGTCTCATTGATATTGATAGGCATGTGAATGGGTGTGTTCTTTAGATTGCCTTTGCCGCTACTTGGCACCTTTGTTACATAAGGTTTAGTATTGTAGTTGTTGTCCATTACTATACTATACTCTAACTTACCATCTTCGCCTAATTCTTTCTTTACGGTCTTTTTAAGTAAGTCGATATAATGTTGCTCAAGCCACTCGTAGAAAAATTGAGATGGTACCTGTATTGTTAGTACGTCACCTTTCAAGCGGATTGGTTTAATTGGTTCAAACCAAGTTTTAAAAGATTGCGGGCTAACATTATCTTTTATAATGCTAAGGCAATTATTCCATACAATCTCGAAAACTTTATCTTCTGTCATTTAACTTGTTAAATTAAAAATTAAATACGCCTTTATTAATTGTTAAAATTCAAAAACAAATGTGTTAATAAAAAAGTTTAAAAAAAAATTTCTAGCTCTTGATTTTAATGTTTTTTTTACAGATGTACTTTTTTTCAATTCTTTTAATAACTCTTATCAGAAAGCAGAATTAAAAACTTTTTTGTTAGGAGCGTACATCTAACGTATTACTCTTAAAAGAGTGTTCTAAATTAAGAAATTCTGACTTATTTTCATCAAAATAAAAGTCAATTTTCCCTAATTTAATTGCACCGAATCCAACTTGACTGATTAACACCTCTTTATTAGCGCTGTTTTGAACAATTACGGGCTCATTAAGAAATGAGTGTGTATGGCCACCAATGATTAGATCAATGTTTTTTGTTTGAACAGCTAATTTCATATCACTCATCTTATTGGATTTATATTTAAATCCAAGATGCGAAAGACATATTACTAAATCGCAGTTTAATGTATTCTTTAAATAACGTGCCTTTTCATTAGCTGTAGATACAGGGTCCAAGTAGTTGGTGTTGCCATAAAGATTAGGATCAACTAAGCCTTTTAATTCAATACCAATGCCGAAAACACCTACTTTAATACCACTCTTATTGAATACTTTGTGTGGAATTACTTTATCTTGTAATATAGTGTTACTGAAGTCGTAATTAGATGATATAAATGGGAAGTTAGCATGATGCATTTGATTTGCTAAGCCATCTATACCATTATCGAAATCATGATTTCCGATAGTCACAGCATCATAGCCCATTTCACTCATTAGTCTAAATTCTAATTCGCCACCAAATAAGTTAAAATAGGGGGTGCCTTGAAAGATGTCTCCTGCATCTAGTAGAAGAATATTTTCCTCTTCTTGTCTTATCTTCTTTACTAAGGAAGATAATTGAAACATACCGCCTAATCCTTTATTTCTTCCAGATGAAAAAGCTTCTATATGGCTGTGCATATCATTAGTATGTAATATGGTAAGCTTTACGTTTTTTGGAGAAGGCGTTGAGAATGCTTGAAACGGCGCAAGTCCTAATAATGTTGTGCCTAAGCCAATTTGTTTTATAAATTTTCTTCTAGTTTTCATCAAATAAAATTAAATGTCTTTCATCTAAATTTGATGAAATAGTATCCTGTCTTGTACAGTAATTAATAAGGGCATCTCTCATTTTAACTCCAACTTTATGTTGTGTTTTATCTTTGAAGAACTTCATTTTATCTCCACCATTGGCTAAATAGTCTGTGGTAAGCACTAGAAATAAGGTGTCGTTTAATGTAAAGTTATCAGCAAAAGCGATAGGTTGCCCTTCAGTGATGTTGAAATAACTTTTGAGGTCAAGCATTTCTACTTTGTTCAATTCCAATACCACTAATTCGTTTTCAAAAGGCATAAGCTTAAATAAGTCACGTTTTGTAATATCGCCTTGTGGTAATGGACTTCTTAAACCTCCAGTATTGAAAAAGCTAAGGTCTATATCATCTGAATATAATTCTTGTGCCATTTCTAAACATACATCGGAAGTCCAATTACCGAGTAAACTCTCAGGTTTTGATTTTCTCATGTCTTTAGACGAATAACATAAAACAGTATTCATCTGTGCATCTAATTCGGTTTTGTAGGGTAGGATAGTATAATAAATACTGCTATCTACTTCTGTAGATTGGACATCATAAACCACACGGCTAACTGATGAATAGTCACTATTGGATTGATTGAATACCGCAAGGGCTAATAAAAAGTAAATGAACTGCATGACACAAATCTAAAGTTTATACTTTAATTATTGTTAAAAAATTATTGATTAATTAACGATTACAAAAATAAGTTAACGAATCTAATTCATTAAATTTGAAGTCAATAATAATTTAAATTAAAACAATCATGAATAAATTAATCTTTCTCTTACCTCTTGTTATCATTCTTTTACCCCTAACATTCTTTGTGGTAAAACAACAAACAGCAGCTGTTATTGAGCGTTTCGGTAAATTCACTTCAATACGTCATTCAGGCTTACAGCTTAAAATACCTGTTATTGATAGAATTGCAGGAAAACTCAGTTTGAAAATTCAGCAATTAGATGTTGTTGTTGAAACCAAAACTAAAGACGATGTATTTGTTAAGCTTAAAGTATCGGTACAGTTTCAAGTTATAAAAACAAAAGTGTATGACGCCTTCTATAAACTCGACTATCCTCACGACCAAATTACTTCTTATGTTTTTGATGTTATTAGAGCGGAAGTTCCTAAGATGAAGTTAGACGATGTATTTGAGAAGAAAAATGATATCGCAATAGCGGTTAAGTCTGAGCTTAATGACGCTATGATAGAATACGGTTATGATATTATTAAGACTCTTGTTACTGATATTGACCCAGACGCTCAAGTTAAAAATGCGATGAACCGTATTAATGCTGCTGAACGTGAAAAAGTTGCTGCTCAATACGAAGGGGATGCTGCTCGTATTTTAATTGTAGAGAAAGCTAAAGCAGAGGCAGAAAGTAAACGTTTGCAAGGACAAGGTATTGCCGATCAAAGAAGAGAAATAGCGAGAGGCTTGGAAGAATCTGTTGAAGTGTTAAATAAGGTTGGGATCAATTCGCAGGAAGCTTCTGCACTGATTGTTGTTACTCAACATTACGATACCTTACAAGCTGTTGGTGCTGACACTAATAGTAATCTTATTTTATTACCTAATTCGCCACAAGCCGGTTCGGATATGCTGAATAATATGGTAGCTTCTTTTACGGCTAGTAATCAGATTGGTGAGGCAATGAAGAAACAAGATCAGAGAAAAGATAAAAAATCAGAATAAAGTACATGTTCACCTTTCAAACAAGCTTAAGAGTTCGTTATGCTGAAACGGACAAAATGGGTTACGTCTATTATGGCAATTATGCTACTTACTTTGAAGTGGCTCGGGTAGAAGCCCTTAGGAGTTTGGGTATTAACTATAAAGAAATGGAAGATAAGGGGGTAATGCTACCTGTTCTTTCTTATTCTACCAAATTTTTCAAACCAGCATTTTACGATGAAGAATTAACTATTAAGCTATTCATTAAAGAAATGCCCAAGGCACGAATTCATTTTCATTTTGAAACTTATAACGAATCATCAGTTAAAATTAATGAGGCTGAAGTTGTACTCGTCTTTGTTGATATGGCAAAAAACAAGCCTTGTTCAGCACCTCAAGAGTTAATCACACAATTAAAACATTTCGGTTTATGAAAAGATATTGGGCAGAGTTTTTAGGTACTTTCATGATGGTATTTGCGGGTACTGGTGCTATGGTCATAAATGATCTTTACGGTAGTGTTTCTCATTTGGGTATTGGCTTAACTTTTGGCTTGGTCGTTATGGCTGTTATTTATTCTATAGGAAGTATTTCAGGAGCACATATAAATCCGGCAGTTAGTATTGCTTTTTGGGTAGCCAAACGTTTTGAAGGTAAAGAATTATTGCCATATATAAGTTTTCAGTTAATGGGTGCTTTTGTGGCTAGTCTGAGTTTAAAAGTTATGTTCCCAGAACATGAATTATTAGGAGCTACTTTGCCAGTAGATACTTGGCAACAATCGTTTGTATTGGAATTTATTTTAACCTTTATTCTAATGTTTGTCATTTTACTTCTTTCTGAAGGAAGCAAAGAAGTAGGCGTAATGACGGGTTTAGTGATAGGCTCGGTAGTAGCTTTTGAAGCTATTTTTGCAGGGCCTGTATCGGGAGCGTCTATGAATCCAGCTCGTTCTATTGCTCCAGCAGTTGTATCAGGACATTTAGCTCATCTGTGGTTATATGTCGTTTCTACAACTTTAGGAGCTGTGGCTTCTGTTTTTGCAGTAAAATTGATTAAAGATTAATCATCAGATAATTATACATTTTAACCATAGATTCTATATCTGACTTATGTACTTTCTCATCTGGTGTATGTACAAAGTCTTCGGGAGCACCAATAAAACACCAATCAAAAGGGTAGGGCGAACGCTGTAGCGCATTTCCATCACTACCTCCAGCACTTTCTACTTCCAGTTGAAAAGGGATTTGGCTTTCTTTAGCTAATGATATAATTTTATTGATATAACTTCTTCTTGGAATACCACTATCTCGGATAGAAATGGCTACCCCTTCAGCGTGTTTTACACCTTCCGTTACCCATGTGATATCAGAAATAAGAGCCTGTTTAACCCCGTATTTTTCATAAATAAATTTGGCTAAATAGCCTACTGAACCACCACCGTGTTCTTCCCATGTGGAGAAGCAAATAATGCCATTTTCTAGATTTTCAGCCACTTTAAGCGCATTCCACACACCCAAACGGTTATCCATATAACAAGACTGAACAAAGTCATCAGTCTCTCTAAAATCGACTTTAAAAGTGAGTGTAGTACCTCTTTCAACTTCTCTACCACCTATATAGAGGGTTTTGTTGCCGTTATTATCTTCTTTATGCTGTAGTTTTTCTTCAATTCTTCCTAGGCTATCTTGACCCACTAATACGATGCCCTCTTTGGTAGTAGGGCCTCCAATTTTAATCACCTCATTGTTGTACTTTACGGTATAGCCGATACTGTCTAGGTGAGCAAAAATAGCTGTAGTCGGTTTGCCAAAAACCATTACTATACAATCTTGAAAACCTTCGCCATAATACAGTTCAGGTTGAACTTTCCAGTGCTTTTGATTATTCTGAATGTAGTTTAACACAAAATCGGTCATTTTCTGTTCTGAACCAGAAGGTGCTTCTATTTGGCAAAGTGTTTTTAATAGTTCCATTTATATTGTTTTTTGATAGGCTAATTTTACTTTATGATTGAGAGCAAATTTACTTTGCATTTTTTCGGATTGACTTTTTCTGATACTAAAAGTGAGTTGACATTCCAATTCAAAGTTTTGCTCGATAACATTTAGATTCAAATCTTTAACTATTCGCATCACATTATTCATTTCTGGATATTGAAAATAAACACTAAAGACTTCCTTAACAAAGCGTTGCTCAATAACGATGTTTTCTAGAGCAGCAGCAGCAGCATTTCTATAAGCGTTGATAAGACCTCCTACACCGAGTTTTACACCACCAAAATAACGCACAACTATGATAAGCGTATTAGTCAAATTATTAGAGAGTATTTGTCCTAAAATGGGTTTTCCAGCCGTATTGGATGGTTCGCCATCGTCACTATCTCGTTGTGCCGATTTATCTGGATTCAGTATGTAGGCATAACAATGATGACGAGCGGCGTACTCCTTCTTTTTAATTTCTGCTATACGAGATTTTACTTCATCCTCATCTTTGACATGAAAAGCATAGGCAATAAACTTACTGCCCTTATCTTTAAAAAGACCTTCAGATGAGGCCACCACCTCTTGATATGAATCTTCAAAAAGCATTTATGAGTAAATCAGAATACATATTGAGACAATAGCTAGAATGACTCCTAGCCAATTTAATTTTGATAATTGCTCTTTGTAATAACCCCAGCCAACAAGAGCAGATAGTACCACTACACCAATATTCAATATAGGAAAGACTAAGCTAGAATCCATTTTGTTTAGGCTTTTCAATACGAACAAAATACTTAAGTAGTTGGGTATTCCTAGTGATAGACCAAAAACTATATTTCTAATTTTAAACTTCTGTTTTTTGATAATTAGCATGAGAAAGCCAACACAAAAAGCCACTAGAAAAACAGTAGTGGTGAAATAGTCTTTTAACGCTTGTGAATCTAAGTATTTGAATTGAATATGTGATAAAACAGTATCTAGCAAGCCTGCACCAACAAATAAAAGTATAGCTAAATAAATAGGTCCATTTTTTTCTTCATATTTCTTAACAGTAAGATAAACCGACAATAGTGCTATTACAATACCTATTGTTTTTAGCGCAGTCCAAGAATCTCCTTGAAAGAGTAGAGCAAAAATTACAGGTATGATGAGGGACATCTTACTTGCTAATGAACCAATAGTAACCCCCAATTTCTGAGTAGTTAAAGCCATTATATTAAACATGACTATGAAAAATATTCCCAAGAAAACAGTAAGAATAAACCAATCTGTATATAGGGTGCTTTCTAGAGAATAACCTGAACTGCCAAAAGCAATGGAAAGTAGTCCAGCTGAAAGATAATTAAAAGTAATTGCCTCTAAAGTGTCTACTTTTCGTCTATCGAATTCTTTGAAGAATAAAAACAGACAAATCGTAAATAAAATTGATAAAGTTAATTCTATCATGTGTTTATGAAATAGGTTAAGGTGTCTTTTCCAATAGTTTCCGAACCGCTTATAACAGACTGTATTGTAGGTGATTGAACCCCCTCTTCTAATAATTTGCTTGATGTAAATACTCTAGCCTCATCCCAAATATTAGACTCAATAAATGTATTTAATGTTTGTGATCCTCCTTCAATTATCACAGACTGAATATCACGATTATGAAGTTGGTTCATTAAGGATGATGCAAGGTTATTAAAATCAACTTTTATATGGTTTTCTGAAGAGATAGTGTCATTTGCAATCAGAGTAGGAGCTTCATTATTAAACAGAGCTAAATCCATTTTCAAGCTTAGTTTTCTATCTAACACTATACGAATAGGATTCTTACCCTTTACTTCTCTTGTAGTAAGCCGAGGGTTGTCTAGTTCAGCTGTTTTGCGTCCAACCAAAATGGCTTGTTCTTCACTACGCCATTGGTGTACTAATATTTTGGATTCAGAAGAACTTATCCATAACGGTTCTTTTTGGTCTAAAGGAGCAATAAAACCATCCGATGTTTGAGCCCATTTAAGAATAATATATGGGCGCTTTTTCTCATGAAATGTAAAGAATCTTTTGTTGATTGCTCTACACTCTTTTTCTAATATAGAAGTGATGACTTCAATACCAGCATCTTTTAAACGTTGAATACCTTTGCCATTCACTTCAGAAAAAGTATCTAAACTGCCAATAACAACTCTAGGAATTCCTTTTTCTATTATCAAGTTTGCACATGGTGGTGTTTTGCCATAATGGGCACAGGGTTCGAGGCTAACATACAGGGTCGATTCTTTTAGTAATTCAGCGTTTTCAACACTATTAATAGCGTTTACTTCTGCATGGTACGAGCCGTATTCTTTATGATATCCTTGTCCGATAATTTTATCCTTATGAACAATAACGCAACCCACCATCGGATTAGGCATTGCCATAGGAAAGCCCTTTATAGCTAAATCGATACAAACTTGCATGTATTTTTTATCCATCAACACGCACAAATTTAATTAAATTGCTCGGATGAAAATGACTAAAGATATTATGCCATATTTCACTAAGGAATTGAACTCATTTTACTCTAACAATGAGCTTGAAAGTATGGCTTTTTGGTGTATAGATTCTGTGTCTAATCTAAATCGTTCGGAATACCTTTTGTCGTCTAATAGCCCATTGTCAGAACAAGATATTACTGTCTACAAAAATATAATTAAGCGACTTAAGACCTATGAACCATTACAATACATTTTGGGTAAATGCGACTTTTATGGATTAACATTAAAAGTTAATCCATCTTGCTTAATTCCTCGTCCAGAAACCGAGGAGCTAGTGCAGTGGATACTTGAACATAATTTCAAGAATATTGCTGATATTGGTACAGGAAGTGGATGCATTCCTATTGCTGTTGCCAAACATTCAAATGCTGATATAACAGCTTTTGATATTTCATCTGAAGCTTTACTAGTAGCTCAAGAAAATGCAAAATATAATCATGTAGAAGTCGATTTTATAGAGCACGATATTTTTAATGATATTGATTTAGATAAGTCTTTTGATTTGATAGTTAGTAACCCACCTTATGTATTAGAAAGCCAAAAGATTTGGATGAATAAAAACGTCTTGGATTACGAACCACATTTGGCTTTGTTCGTAACAGACAATGAGGCCTTACGGTACTATCAGCGTATAATTGAATTTTCAAAAGTCCATTTACAAAAAGAAGGCTTATTGTTTTTTGAAATAAATGAACAAAAATCAGTTGAAATAAAAGAAATGCTAGAGAACAATGGTTTTGCTGACATCTTAATAAAAAAAGATATGCAAGGTAAAAATAGGATGGTAAAAGCCGTTAGGAAATTGTAAATTCGTTGTCTAATGACTGTACAAGACCGCATCGTTTTTTTAAGAAGTGAATTGCAACAACACAATCACAATTATTATGTGTTGGATAATCCTAGTATTAGCGATTTTGAGTTTGATATGCTTTTGAATGAGCTTATTGAGTTAGAAAAACAACATCCAGAATTTTACGATGCCAATTCTCCAACTCAAAGAGTAGGAGGAGATTTGATAAAATCTTTTAATACTGTAGCCCACCAATACCGTATGTTATCTCTAGGCAACACCTATTCTTCTGATGAGCTTTTAGGCTTTGATAAACGAATAACTAAATTGGTTGAAACCGAAATAGAATATGTTTGTGAGCTTAAATACGATGGTGTATCCATAAGTTTGAAATATGAAAATGGCGAATTAGTGCAAGCACTAACTCGAGGAAATGGTACACATGGTGATGATGTTACAGTCAATGTAAAAACCATTAATAGTATTCCCCTTAAGTTGAAAGGTGATTATCCTTCTAAATTTGAAATACGAGGAGAAATATTTTTACCACATCAAGGCTTTGAGCAAATGAATGAAAAAAGGCTTGCCGATGATTTAGAACCATTTGCTAACCCTAGAAATGCCGCGTCTGGAAGTATGAAAATGCAGGATAGCAAAGAAGTTGCCAAACGACCTTTAGACTGCTTTTTATATTATCTTCTTGGAAAAGAATTACCATCCTTTAAACATTTCGATAATTTACAAAGCGCTAAAAAATGGGGGTTTAAAATGCCAGATGAAATACAAGTTTGTTCTTCAATAGAAAAGGTCATCAGCTTTGTTAATTATTGGGACGAAAAAAGACATAATTTGCCTTATGATATCGATGGCATAGTTATAAAAGTCAATGATTTGAAGTTGCAAGAGCAAATGGGTTTTACTGCCAAAACACCACGTTGGGCAATTTCTTATAAATTTAAGGCAGAGCAAGTGGTAACCACTCTAAATGAAATCACTTATCAAGTAGGAAGAACCGGTGCTATAACACCAGTTGCTAACCTTGAACCTGTATTATTAGCAGGTACTATTATTAAACGAGCCTCTTTGCATAATGCCGACCAAATAGAAAAACTTGATATTAGGGAGGGAGATAAAGTTTATGTTGAAAAAGGAGGGGAGATAATTCCAAAAATTGTTGGTGTGGCTATAAAAGAAAGGGATTTGTTTTCTCAACCAACCGTTTATATTGGTCATTGTACAGAATGTCAAACTGAACTAATTCGATCTGAGGGCGATGCCAAGCATTACTGTCCTAACGAATTGTTTTGTCCGCCACAGATAAAGGGTAAATTTGAACACTTTATCAGTAAAAAAGCCATGGATATTGATGGTATAGGACCAGAAACAATAGATCTTCTTTTCGAAAATAAACTTATAAGCACTATTCCAGACTTATATGATTTAAAGAAAGAAGATTTATTACCTTTTAAAAAGGATGGAGATAAATGGGCTACTAATATTATTGAAGGGCTTAAACAATCCAAAACCATTCCTTTTGAGCGTTTACTATTTGCTTTAGGAATACGCTATGTAGGAGAAACAGTATCTAAAGTTTTAGTGAAAGAATATCAGCACATTGATGCCCTAATGTGTGCATCACAAGAAGAATTGGAAAATGTCAATGAAATAGGAGGGAAGATAGCTGAAAGTGTTGTTCAATTTTTTCATGATGAAAACAATGTTACACTTGTACAACGCTTAAAAAATCACGATTTATGTTTTGAAATTGGTGAAGAAAATAAAGCCATTTCATCTAAATTGTCTGGTATGTCTATTGTAATCTCAGGCGTGTTCAGTAAATTCTCAAGAGATGAGCTAAAAAAAATTATTGAACAACATAGTGGTAAAAATGTCGGTTCAATTTCTAAAAAAACTACTTTTGTAGTCGCTGGTGAGAATATGGGACCAAGCAAACTTCAAAAAGCCGAAAAGTTAAATGTTCCCTTATTATCCGAAGATGAATTCATTAAAAAGATAAGTTAATGCACATTCAATTTGTAGAAAATATTAAGCAAAAGGTTGGCGATTACGTTTTTAAGCGTGATTTAAAGTACAACGATAGAACTCGTGAAGTACATAACTTACATACGGCTAAATCTATTGGTATTCTTTATGATGCTACTGACTTGAAAGATATGATGCTTGTGAGTGAATTTGCAAATGAGCTTTTTAAAACTAAAAAAGATGTTAAAGCCTTAGGTTTCGTTAATAGAAATGAGCTAACGCATCATCATATGCCAATGCTTCAATTTGATTTTTTCTTTCTTAAAGATTTGAATTGGTATTATAAGCCACAGAACTATATTATCAAGAATTTTTTAGAGAAGGATTACGATATTCTAATCAATTTGTGTACTAGTAATTGTGTGCCTGTCAAATATTTGGCTGGTGGATCAAAAGCTAAATTTAAGGTTGGTAAGTATGAAGAAGACTTGTCTATCTATGATATGATGATTGATGTCAAGAAAGACACTCTTTCCGCCTTAGTGACTGAAGTTAAACATTATCTTAACCTAATTAACAAGAGAAATGCATCCTAAGATAAGTGGTACTGGAGTAGCTTTAGTAACTCCTTTCAATTCGGATTTAAGTATAGATTACAATGGATTAGCAGCTTTGGTAAATCATTGTGTTGATGGAAATGTCGATTTTCTTGTTGTGATGGGAACAACGGGCGAAAGTGTGACACTTTCCTTAGAAGAAAAAAACACAGTCTTAGATTGCGTTAAAAAAGCTAATAATAATAGACTCCCTATTGTATTAGGTATAGGAGGTAATAATACCGATAATGTGATTCAGTCATTTTCATCATTTGATTTAAGTGGTGTAGATGCAATTCTTTCTGTTTCACCGGCTTATAATAAGCCTACTCAAGAAGGGATTTATCAGCATTTTAAAGCTGTTTCAGAAAAATCACCTTTACCTATCATATTATACAATGTCCCTGGTAGAACCTCATCAAACATGACTGCCGAAACAACATTAAGATTAGCTCACGATTTTGATAATATCGTTGCAGTAAAAGAGGCTAGTGGAGATATGGAGCAAATTATGGAAATCATTGCCAAAAAACCAGATGATTTTTTGGTCCTTTCTGGTGATGATGCTATTACTTTACCTATAATTTTATTAGGTGGTAAGGGTGTAATATCTGTTTTAGGACAAGCTCTACCAAATGAATTTTCATCAATGGTCAATTTTGCTATTGATGGCGATGTTAAATCATCAAATACAATACATTATAAAATATTGAGCTTCGTTAAACCATTATTTGTAGAAGGGAATCCAGCAGGAGTGAAGACCTTACTTAACATACTAGGTATTTGCCAAGATGAAGTAAGGCTACCATTAGTGAAATCTTCAAAAAATCTTAGAAAAATTATCAGTAAAGAATTAGAAAAATTGAATTAGAAACTAGCAAGTTTCTCAGATACATATTCACCTTTTTCTAACTTGTTCTTAATAGCGCTGAATGAATCAATAGTGTACCTAACATCCTCTAACGTATGAATAGCTGTAGGAATAAGTCTAAGTAAAATTACGCCTTTAGGAACAACCGGATAAGTAACGATAGAACAGAAAATACCATAGTTTTCTCTCAAATCTAGCGTCAAGTTAGTTGCTTCTCCAACACCACCTGTAAGATAAACTGGAGTAACTGCCGACTCAGTATTGCCAAGGTTAAATCCAGCTTCTTTAAGACCAGATTGTAAATTATTAGCAATATTCCATAAACCAGCTTTTAACTCAGGTCTAGATTGCAACAACTCTAACCTTTTGATAGCACCAATGACAATTGGCATAGGTAATGATTTTGCAAATATCTGAGAACGCATATTGTATCTTAGAAATTCTACAACATCTTCGGTAGACGAAATAAAGGCACCTATACTAGCCATAGACTTGGCAAAAGTTCCGAAATAAACGTCTATTTCATCGTGACAACCTAAGTGTTCTCCAGCTCCGTAACCCGTTTCTCCCATAGTACCAAAACCATGAGCATCATCTACAAACAAGCGGAAGTTATATTTTGGCTTTAATGCAGTAATTTCTTTTAGTTTTCCTAAATCACCAGACATACCAAAAACGCCTTCGGTAATAACTAAAATTCCACCACCAGTTTCATCTGTTATTTTTTGAGCTCTTTGTAATTGTTTTTCAAAGTTTTCAATGTTGTTGTGAGGAAAAACAAAACGTTTTCCCTGATGTAAACGAACACCATCTATAATACAAGCATGGCATTCACTGTCATATACAATTACATCTTTTCTGTCTACCAAAGCATCGATAGAGGATACCATACCTTGATATCCAAAATTAAGAAGGATAGTATCTTCTTTTTTCATGAATGCAGAAAGATTGTGTTCTAATTCTTCATGATAGTTAGTGTTACCTGACATCATTCTGGAACCCATAGGATAACCTAATCCCCAATTTTTAGCAGCTTCTTCGTCAGCACGTCTGACTTCTTCTTGATTTGATAGACCAATGTAATTATTGATGCTCCATACTAAAACTTCTTTACCACGAAACACCATCTTATTGGATATTTCTCCTTCTAGCTTTGGGAATGTAAAATAACCATGCGCATCTTTTGCATGTTTGCCTAAAGGTCCTCTATTATTTCTTATCTTGTCAAAAAGATCCATACTAACTTGTTCGTTTAAGTTGGCTAAAATAATCAATAGTATTTATCTTACAAAATACATTTTAAACTATGTAAAATAAAATATTTTAAAAGTCGTTCCAATTACTATCTTTGCAACTGATTATTTTAGATGAAAAATTACTTATATATCGTTTTATTAGCAGTGTTATTCTCTTGTAATGGCTATCAGAAAATAGTTAAGAGCAATGATATTGAGTTAAAGTATATCATGGCCAAAAAGTACTACGAAGAGGATGAGTACTTCAAGGCATTACCACTTCTTGATGAGTTACATACTCTGTTTAAGGGAACAAAGAAAGCAGAAGAAGTAGATTATTTACTGGCGTACACTCATTATGGTTTAGGTGCCAATATGTTAGCTAGTTATAAATTCAAAATATTTACTTTAACCTATCCATCAAGTAAGCATAATGAAGAATTGTCGTTTATGGCAGCTTATTGCTATTATTTAGAATCTCCAAAATATTCTTTAGACAAAACGAATACAATAAAAGCCATACAAGAGCTTCAAACTTTTATTAATAATTATCCTGAAAGTGATAAAGTTGCAGAATGCAACGCCCTAATTGATGATTTGACAGAAAAAGTTCATAAAAAAGTTTACGGTATTGCAAAGCTATATTATGACATTGAAGATTACAATGCTGCAATTACAGCCTTAAATAATGTTATAACTGATTATCCTACTATTGACAATCAATCTGAAATACAATTTTTAATTTTAGATGCTAATTATAAATTAGCAATAAATAGTGTGACAAATAAAAAAATAGAGCGATTAAATAATACGATAGCATCTTATCGATATTTTTCCAAAAATTTCCCTGAAGACGAGAAGTTAAAAGATGCACAGAACATTTATGAAAAATCAATTAAACAACTAGAAAAGTTTCAACAATGACAGATTTTAAAAAATCAAAAGCAGCTAATACAACAGAAACAAGAAATGTTAAGCAAATGGCTCAGCGTACAGGAAATATGTACGAAGCTGTAGCTATAATGTCAAAGCGTGCTGTTCAAATCAATAAAGATATTAAAGAAGAATTACTTTCTAAATTAGCAGAATTTGCTACTCCTAGTGAGTCAATAGAAGAAATTTTTGAAAACAGTGAACAGATTGAAGTTTCTAAGTTTTATGAAAGACTACCAAAAGGAACACTTATTGCTGTACAAGAATTTCTAGAAGAAAACATTTACCACAGGAACGCTAAGTTAGATAATAGCGAAGAAGGCAATATCTAATGTCTTTTTTAAGGGGTAAAAATGTAATTATTGGTGTCACTGCAAGTATTGCAGCCTACAAATCTGCTCTATTAGTAAGAGAATTTGTAAAATATGGCGCCAATGTTAAAGTCATTCAAACTCCAGAATCTCAAGAATTTATAACTCCGCTAACGTTATCTACCTTGTCCAAAAACCCTGTTCTGACAGGTTTAGTCAAACAAGAGGATAAAGGCGTTTGGAATAATCATGTAGATATCGGTCTTTGGGCCGATTTGTTTGTTATTGCTCCTGCAACTGCCAAAACTCTATCTAAGATGGCGAATGGCGAATGTGATAACCTATTATTAACCACCTATCTCTCTGCTAAATGCCCAATATTTTTTGCTCCTGCTATGGACTTAGATATGTTTAAACACCAATCTACTCAAGAAAATATTGAAAAACTAATTTCTTTTGGTAACACATATATTCCTCCGGGTGATGGAGAATTAGCAAGTGGACTAAGTGGAAAGGGAAGAATGGCAGAACCTGAAGATATTATTTTAGCTATTGAAGATGAGCTATTCAATAATCTTCCATTGAAGGGTAAAAAGGTACTAATAACTGCTGGACCAACATTTGAAGCCATTGACCCAGTAAGATTTATTGGTAATCATTCATCAGGAAAAATGGGGTTTTCTGTTGCTGAGTCAGCGGCTAAAGCTGGTGCTATTGTTACTCTAATAGCTGGGCCAACTCACCAACAAATTCAGAATAATAGCATAAAGCTTATCAATGTGGTTAGTGCTAAAGAGATGTTTGATGAATGTCATAAGTCTTTTAAATCATCGGATATAGCTATTTTGAGCGCTGCTGTATCTGATTATACTCCTAAATTGGTGTCAGCTACTAAAATGAAGAAAAAGACTGAAAATCTTACTATTGAGTTTATACAAACTCAAGACATTCTCAAAAGCTTAGGTCAAATTAAAAACCATAAACAAATACTTATTGGTTTTGCTCTAGAAACTAATGATGAAATTGTTAATGCTAAAAAGAAATTAAAAGACAAAAACCTAGATTTCATTGTCTTAAATTCAATGAATGATGATGGAGCAGGTTTTAAACACGACACTAATAAGATAACTATCATTGATAACAACAATAAATTGCATAAATTTGAGTTGAAATCAAAGCAAGATGTCGCTGATGATATCATTAACTATCTGATAGATAAACTCTAATGAATAAATTATTTCTTACTCTTTCGCTCCTTATTTTTTCTTGTAGTTTACAAGCACAAGAAGTATTGTGCAACATTAGAGTAATTCCTAAAAATGACATTCCAATAAGTGATCGTCAAAAGCTACAAACACTTCAAAAATCAGCTAGGGAGTTTATCAATAATAGAAAATGGACTAACGAAGTATTTAAAGAAGATGAGCGTATAGAATTTAACCTTTCATTCAATATTTTGAAAAAAGTTTCCACAGATAGGTATGAAGGAACACTTCAGGTACAATTTTCTAGACCGATATTCAACAGTTCATATTATTCACCTATATTAAATTATCTTGATAAAGAAATTGAATTTGACTACATAGAAACTCAACCTCTTGAATACAACGAAAACACACATAGTTCTAATCTATCAGCTATATTATCTTTTTACACTTATCTCATTATTGGGTTAGACTATTCTACATTTAGTAATAATGGTGGTAATTTTTATTTTCAAAAAGCCAAAAAAATTGTTGAAAATGCCCAATCCGCACCTGAAAATGGGTGGAAAGCTTTTGAAAGTAATAAAAATAGATATTGGATGGCTGAAGAATTGTTAGATGCCAAGTACAGTGCTTTTCAATCCGTATTATATAGTTACCACAGAAGTGGTTTGGATATAATGCATGATGATAATGAAAAGGGTAGAGGTTATGTTTCTGAAAGTATTGAAAATATGCGTAAGGTAAAACAGCTAAACCCTACAGCTTTTATTCTGCAATTATTCTTTAATGCTAAGGCAGACGAAATAGCAAGTATTTATTCTAATGCCTTTCAAGATGAAAAGAATAGAATTTATAAGTTGCTTTCTGAGTTAGATCCAGGAAATATCAGCAAGTACAATAAGATAAAAGAGGAAAGCTCAAACAACTTTCCAGATGACCGAATGCCAAACTTAAAATAATTTATGCTTAATCGTTTGTCCATTAATAACTATGCGCTTATTGATGAGTTATCCATCGATTTTAAAAAAGGATTTACCACAATAACTGGAGAAACTGGAGCTGGTAAATCTATTTTGCTCTCTGCTTTAGGTCTTATACTCGGTGAGAGAGCAGAATTGAAGGCTATTGCTGATGCAAACAAAAAGTGTGTTGTTGAAGGTGAAATTATTATTGATAAATATGATATACAGTCATTTTTTGAAATTCATGATTTAGATTATTTAAATCCAACTTTGATTCGCAGAGAAATTGCTCCAAGTGGCAGGAGCAGAGCTTTTGTAAATGACACTCCAGTAAGCCTTAATCAACTAAAAGAATTAGGTTCATATCTCATTGATATACATTCCCAACACCAAACATTATTGTTAAATTCTCAAAATTATCAGCTTAAAATAGTTGATGTTTTTTGTAACCATAAGAATGAGCTCTCTCAGTTTCAGAATGACTATCAATCTTACCTTTCTAAGCAGACGGAGCTTGACGAATTATTAGAAAAAGAAAAGCAAATTTCTAGAGAGCTGGATTACAAACAATTTTTATTTGACGAATTAGAAGGTGCTAAACTTACTAAACAAGATAGTAAGATAGAAGATGAACTTAGTAAGCTTGAGAATTTTGAAGAAATTCAGCATAAGCTAAATCAAATTATTTCCATTTCTGATAACGAGGAGTCATCAGTAAGTTCATTGTTGTCATCTATAGTTATGTCAATAGACAGTATTAAAGAGAAAGACTCAAATCTAGTTCCGATAAATGATAGGTTAAATAGTTTGTGGATCGAATTTAAAGATTGTCTTTCCGAATTAGAAAGTATTGCATCTTCATATAGTATTGATTTTGATGTAAAACAATTTTTATTTCTTCAAGAGCGATTTAACCTTGTGAATAAATTGTTTCAAAAGCATAATGTTCAGACTATTGAACAATTAATGGAATTGCACTCTGATTTATCTAAAGAATTAGAAAGATTTCACACCATTGACTCTTCTATTGAATCTTTAAAAAAAGATTGCAAAAATACTTTCATTAAAGCCTCAGATTCAGCCAAAAAGTTAAGTAAGAACAGATTGGCTATTTTGCCTGTTTTAGAAAAAGAATTGATATCACTACTTTCTAATTTAGGTATGCCAAGCGCAAAGCTTAAAATTAATACTAATTCGTTTGATGACTTAACTATAAAAGGCTATGAAGATTTCACTTTTTGTTTTTCTTCAAATAAAGGGGTTGATCCAATGGAAATTTCAAAAATAGCGTCAGGTGGAGAGTTGTCTCGTTTAATGCTATGTTTCAAATATGTTTTGGCTCAAAAAACAAACCTTCCAACTATTATTTTTGATGAAATAGATGCTGGTGTTTCTGGTGAAATAGCTCATAAGATGGCAGGTTTAATGAGTCAAATGTCAAAATCTATGCAGGTTATTGGTATTACTCATCTTCCACAGGTTGCTGCAAAAGGAAATGTACACCTTTTAGTGTCTAAAGCAGAATCGACAAATAGAACTCAAACAGTTATAAAAGAATTGAAAGAAGAGGAGAGAGTTGATGAACTTGCAAAAATGTTAAGTGGTAAATCAATTACTGAATCTTCATTGAGTAACGCTAGAGATTTATTGAATACTTGATAAATCGTTTATATTTGCAATTCATAAAATATTTATACAATGTCAAATAATTTATTAAAAGGAAAAAGAGGTATAATTTTTGGTGCTTTAGATAGCAAATCAATTGCTTGGAAAGTTGCAGAACATTGCAAAGAACAAGGCGCAGAGTTTGTTTTGACTAATGCCCCAATAGCTATGCGAATGGGAACAATCAATGATTTAGCAGAAAAAACTAATTCTACAATTATTCCTGCTGATGCAACATCTGTTGAAGATATTGACAACCTCATTACGAAGTCAATGGAAATTTTAGGAGGTAAAATCGATTTTATCTTACACTCTATAGGTATGTCTGTTAATGTTAGAAAAGGTAGACATTATACAGATCAAAATTATGACTTTACCGTAAAGGGTTTAGACGTTTCTGCAATGTCGTTTCATAAAGTAATGCAATCGGCTTGGAAATTAGAAGCCATGAATGATTATGGTTCTATCTTAGCCTTGTCATACATCGCAGCTCAAAGGACTTTTCCTGATTATAACGATATGGCTGATAACAAATCTTTTCTTGAAAGTATAGCAAGAAGCTTCGGTTATCATTTTGGAAAAAGAAATAATGTGAGGGTTAATACTATATCTCAGTCACCGACGATCACAACTGCTGGTAGTGGAGTTAAAGGTTTTGAAGGATTTTTTAAATATGCTGAGCAAATATCACCATTAGGAAATGCATCTGCTGATGATTGTGCTAAGTATTGCGTTTCTTTATTTTCTGATTTTACTCAATCTGTTACTATGCAAAACCTATTCCATGACGGTGGTTTTTCTAACACAGGAGTTAGTGAAGAAGTTTTAGAGAATTTTTTAAAATAACCAATAAAAATTAAGCAAAAAAAGCTCCATTTAGGAGCTTTTTTTATATCAGGATTATTCTCCTTTAGGCTTTTTGGGTTTGTCTTTTTTAGCCTTATTAATGTTTATCTTCAGTTCTGCTTTTTCTTCATCTAGACTAATCTTAATAGTATCCCCTTCATCGAGATTTGAGTTAACAATTTCTTCAGCAATGATATCCTCTAAATATTTTTGAATAGCCCTTTTTAGTGGTCTTGCCCCAAATTGAGAGTCATAACCTTTATCAGCAATAAAATCTTTGGCCTTACTGCCAAGTTTTAAAGAATATCCAAGCTGAGTTATTCTGTTAAATAAAGCTTTCAATTCGATATCTATAATCTCATGAATATGCTCACTGCTCAAAGAGTTAAACATAACAACATCATCAATACGATTTAAAAATTCTGGTGCAAATGCTTTCTTTAAAGCCTTAGCAATAACACCTTTTGCGTCTGATTGATATGACTCTTTTTTAGCTGTTGTTGAAAAACCTACACCTTGACCAAAATCTTTGAGCTGACGAGAGCCAATATTTGAAGTCATTATAATTATAGTGTTTTTGAAGTTTATCTTTCTTCCTAGACTATCAGTCATGTAGCCATCATCTAATACTTGTAATAATAAGTTAAATACATCAGGATGTGCCTTTTCAACTTCATCTAGCAATATAATAGAGTAGGGCTTTCTTCTAACCTTTTCGGTTAATTGTCCGCCCTCTTCATAACCAACATAGCCAGGAGGTGAACCAACCAATCGAGTAACTGCAAATTTTTCCATGTATTCACTCATATCAATCCTAATAAGTGAGTCATTAGTATCAAACATCAGTTTTGACAATTCTTTAGCTAATTGTGTTTTACCAACACCAGTAGGCCCAAGGAAAATAAATGATCCAATAGGTTTGTCTGGATCTTTCAAGCCAACTCTATTTCTCCTTATTGCTTTTACAATTTTACCGATAGCTTCATCTTGTCCAATAACACGTTTTTGAAGATCGCTTTCCATCTGAACGAGTTTTTTACTTTCTTGTTCAGCAATTCTTTGAACGGGTACACCGGTCATCATAGCGACTACTTCAGCTACGTTATCTTCAGTCACAGTTTCTCTTTGATTCTTTAATTCCTCTTCCCAGACTGCCTTAGCTTGTTTGAGGCTATTTTCAATCTTTCTTTCCTCATCTCTAAGCTTAGCGGCTTCTTCAAAGCGTTGTTTTTTTATAACTTGACCTTTTTGAGATTTTATAGCGTCCAGTTCTTTCTCAAGTTTTAGAATATTTTCTGGAACATTGATGTTATTGATATGTACTCTAGAACCAGCTTCGTCCAATGCGTCAATTGCTTTATCTGGAAGGTGTCTATCACTCATGTAGCGATTAGTTAATGCTACACAAGATTCTAAAGCTTCATCGGTGTATGATACATTATGATGTTCTTCATACCTTTCCTTGATATTTTGTAGTATTTGTAAAGTTTCTTCAATAGAAGTAGGTTCTACTAATACTTTTTGAAAACGCCTTTCTAGTGCGCCATCTTTTTCTATATTTTGTCTATACTCGTCTAAAGTAGTAGCACCAATACATTGGAGTTCTCCTCTAGCTAAAGCGGGTTTAAACATATTCGAAGCATCTAGAGATCCTGAAGCGCCACCTGCACCAACAATAGTGTGTATTTCATCAATAAATAAGATGATATCGCTATTTGTTTCTAATTCGTTTAGGATTGCCTTCATTCGCTCTTCAAACTGCCCTCTGTATTTTGTCCCTGCTACAAGAGCTGCTAGGTCTAAAGAAATAATTCTTTTATTAAATAATACACGTGAAACCTTGCGCTGTACTATTCGGAGTGCTAAACCTTCTGCAATCGCCGATTTACCTACACCAGGTTCACCAATAAGAATTGGATTGTTCTTTTTTCTACGGCTTAAAATCTGAGAAACACGTTCAATTTCTTTTTCTCTTCCAACAATTGGATCTAACTTGTCGTCTGACGCCATTTTGGTTAGATCTCTTCCAAAATTATCCAATACAGGAGTCGAAGATTTGGTATTTCCACTTGGTCGTTTAGGTTTATTTGAGAATAGTTCTTCATCTTCTTGGTCAGAACCACCTAATTCAGCACTTGGACTAGAAGAGAAATCGGAAATATCTTCTTCAGAATCATCGCCATTACTATCAATCATAGAAGCAAATTCATTTTTCACCGTATCATAATTAACGTTAAATTGTTTTAATGACAGCGTTACGATACTATCGTCGTCTTTAAGCATTGATAAAAGTAGGTGTATGGTTTTTATTTCTACACTATTGAATATCATTAACTCTAAATGGGCAAGTTTAACAGCTTTAGCAGCTTGTTTTTTTAACTCTAAATTGCTAGAATTTGAATACTCACTTTTTTCATTATTGACAATTGAGCTCTCAACGACCTTTCTTAAGGCAGACAAATCGACATCAAGAGCTTTAAGAATAAGGGCTGCTGAGCCTTTACCTTCTCTCAATATTCCAAGTAAAAAATGTTCTGGTCCAATAGCATTATGACCTAGTCGAAGGGCTTCTTCTCGACTAAAACTAAGAACCTCATTCAATCGGGGTGAAAATTTTGAATCCATATCGTGTAAAGGGTTTACTTATACTTCACAAAGTAATGATTAGATTAAGAATCTAACAATAAATCATACTTAGATTTATCAACATTTATTGTGTTGATAATTATTGATTTTTTTTAAGGCTCAACAAAGAGTGATTAGTTAAATTCGTCAATTAAATATAAACAATAAAATTCAATTTTATGGCTGACGGAGAGAAAATCATTCCTATTAATATAGAAGAGGAAATGAAGTCAAAATACATCGATTACTCGATGTCTGTAATTGTTTCTAGGGCGTTACCTGATGTAAGAGACGGGCTTAAACCTGTGCATCGTAGAGTATTGTTTGGAATGCACGAATTAGGTGTTACTTCAACTAAAGCATATAAAAAGTCAGCACGTATTGTTGGTGAGGTCCTCGGTAAGTTCCACCCACATGGTGATACTTCAGTTTATGATACAATGGTTAGGATGGCTCAAGAATGGTCGCTTCGTTACATGTTGGTTGACGGTCAAGGTAACTTCGGATCTATCGATGGTGATAGCCCTGCAGCTATGCGTTATACAGAAGCACGTTTAAGAAAAACTGCCGAAGAATTACTTTCCGATATCGACAAAAATACCGTTGATTATCAATTGAATTTTGATGATACTATAAAAGAACCTGTTGTATTACCTGCTAGAATTCCTAACCTTTTATGTAATGGTACTTCTGGTATAGCAGTAGGTATGGCTACCAATATGGCGCCACATAATTTATCTGAAGTTGTTGATGCTACTATTGCATACATTGACAATAGAGATATAGAAATTCAAGGCTTGATGCAACACATTAAAGCACCTGATTTTCCAACAGGAGGTATCATATATGGTTATGAAGGAGTTAAAGATGCATTCGAGACCGGTCGAGGAAAAGTAGTGATGCGTGCTAAAACTTCTTTTGAAGAAGTAGGAAATAGAGAAGCAATTATTGTTTCGGAAATACCATACATGGTTAATAAAGCTGATATGATTAAGAAAACAGCGGATTTAATCAACGATAAAAAAATAGATGGCATTCATGACATTAGAGATGAATCTGATAGAAAAGGAATGCGTATCGTCTATGAACTTAAAAGAGATGCTATTCCTAACATTGTTTTAAATAAACTCTTTAAATACACACAGTTACAATCCTCATTCAGTGTAAATAACATTGCACTAGTTAATGGTCGTCCTGAACAGCTAAATCTGAAGCAAATCATTGGTCATTTTGTAGATCACAGACACGAAGTTGTTGTTAGAAGAACACAATATGAGCTAGAGCAAGCTGAGAAAAGAGCACATGTTTTAGAGGGACTCCTTATAGCCTTAGATAATTTAGATGCCATAATCAAAATGATTAGAAGTTCTAGAACACCTGAAGATGCTAGAAATGGATTAATGACATCGTTCAAATTATCTGAAATTCAAGCAAGAGCAATTTTAGATTTAAGACTGCAAAAGCTAACAGGTTTAGAAAGAGATAAACTGAAAGAAGAGTACGATGAATTAATGAAGACGATTGCCTTCTTGAAAAATATCTTAGAAAATGAAGATGTGAGAATGGACATTATCAAAACTGAGCTTTCTGAGGTAAAAGAAAAATACGGTGATGAAAGACGATCTACTATTGAATATGGTGGTGGTGACTTCAGAATTGAAGATATGATTCCTGACGAAGAAGTCGTTATTACAATTTCTCACTTAGGATACGTAAAAAGAACCAAACTGACAGAATATAAATCCCAAAATAGAGGAGGAGTAGGGTCAAAAGGCGCTACTACAAGAGATGCCGATTTCTTAGAAGATATGTTCGTAGCTAATAACCACGATTATATGTTATTCTTCACAGAAAAAGGAAGATGTTTCTGGCTAAGAGTTTTTGAAATTCCAGAAGGAGCTAAGGCTACTAAAGGTAGAGCTATTCAAAATATGATTAATATACCTTCTGATGACAAGGTTATGGCATTTATTAATACCAAAGACTTGAAAGATGAAGAATATGTTAATGGTCATTGTGTGGTAATGTGTACCAAAAAAGGTGTTGTTAAAAAGACTTCTTTAGAATCTTATTCAAGACCAAGACAGAATGGTATAAATGCTATTACTATTAGAGAAGGAGATCAATTACTAGAAGCTAAATTAACGACTGGTAATTCACAAATTATGTTAGCTGTAAAATCGGGTAAAGCAATTCGTTTTGAAGGAGAAAAGGTAAGACCAATGGGTAGGACTGCATCTGGAGTTAGAGGAGTTACTTTAGCTAATGATAAAGATGAAGTTGTAGGGATGATTTGTGTCAATGACTTTGAATCTGATGTGTTAGTTGTTTCTGAAAATGGTTACGGTAAGCGTTCAAGCATTGAAGATTACAGAATTACTAACAGAGGTGGAAAAGGGGTTAAGACTATTAATGTAACTGAAAAGACAGGTAGTCTGATAGCCCTTAAAAATGTTACGGATGAAAACGACCTAATGGTCGTAAATAAGTCTGGTGTTACAATTAGAATTTCTGTTGCAGATTTACGTCAAATGGGAAGAGCTACTCAAGGAGTTAGAATCATTAAACTTAGAGAAAAGGATTCCATTGCAGCAGTTGCTAAAGTTCCTGCTGTAAGTAATGAAGAAGAGGAATTAAATGAAGGGCAAACAGAATCTAACGATTCCGTTGAAAATACTTCATCCGAAGATTAATTAAAATATTAATCAATATCAACAATTAAACGGCACTGAGTGCCGTTTTTTGTTTTAAATTTACGACTTTAAAATTTATATAAAAATGAAGAATTTATTATTTCTAGTTTTCACTTTGTTTACATCATCGTTGTTGTATTCACAGACATTAAAACATAAAATTACACCTGCAAATAATTATGATATTGCTTATGAAGTGTGGGAGCTTGACAATGGTCTAACAATTATTGTTCATGAAGACAACTCCGACCCAATGGTACACGTTGAAGTAACCTATCATGTTGGGTCAAATAGGGAGCAAATCGGTATCACTGGTTTTGCCCACTTTTTCGAACACATGATGTTTCAAGGTTCAGATAATGTAGGAGATGATGAACATTTTAAAATTATTTCTGAAAGTGGTGGAACAATGAATGGAACTACCAATAGAGACAGGACTAATTATTTTGAAACTATACCTAGTAATCAACTTGAAACTGCTTTATGGTTAGAAGCGGATAGAATGGGGTTTTTGTTAGATGCTGTAACCGTTGTAAAATTTGAAAATCAACGAGATGCAGTAAAGAATGAAAAAATGCAAAACCAAATCAATAGACCTTATGGAATGTTTTGGGAAATTAAAGACCAAACATTATATCCAGAAGGACACCCTTATTCTTGGCCTACAATTGGTTATGTCGATGATTTAGACCGAGTTACAGTAGATGACCTTAAAGATTTTTTTATGCGCTGGTATGGACCTAACAATGCTTATCTAGTTGTTGCAGGTGACGTTAAAACAGAAGATGTTATTGCACTTTCTAAAAAATATTTTGGTTCAATTCCAAGAGGTCAAGAAGTAAGAGATTTAAGAGTTCCTAGAGTAAACTTACCGCAAAATAAATACAGAAAATTTGCCGACAGAATTTATTTCCCTATGGCTGCTTTTGTTTATCCAACAGTTGGAAACCATCATAAAGATGAAGCTGCTTTAGATGCATTATCCGATATGATGGGTGGAGGGAACAATTCATTATTTTACAAAGAATTTGTTAAAACTGAAAAGGCAGTACAAGCATCTGTATCTCATCCTTGTTCTGAGTTATCGGGTGAATTTTTGATTCAAATCATTTCTTATCCTGAATATACATTTGCAGAAACCGAAGAAAAAATCAATAGCCTAATAAATAATTTCGAAGAATACATTACTGATGAAGCCCTAGAACGTTTTAAATCAACCATGCGTTCTGATATTATTGATGGTCTGTCAAGTGTTGCCGGTAAAGCTTCTCAATTGACATCATGGTCGTATCTTCTAGATGAACCTCACAATTTTAGTAAAGAAATTGAAAGGTATGAAGCTGTAACTAAAGAAGATGTTTTAAAGGTTTATTTCAAGTATATTAAAAATAAGAAATCGGTCGGAATTGATTATTTTCCATTACCACCCTTTTCCGAAGATTCTGTTCAGAGTATAAACCCATATGCTCATGTTCCATATAAAAAAGATGCACAGTATGAAGGTTTAACTTATACAAAGCCAACGGATTCATTTGATCGTTCAGTTAGACCTACGGCACCAGCAGCTAAATCTGTAAAAGTGCCCGTATATTATCAAACAAATATAAATCAATTAGCTGGTGAGAATAAAAATAGTATTCCTGTAATTGGAGCAGAAAATAATGAAGTTCCTAAGGTTAATATACTCATTACTCTTGAGGGAGGAGACCTATTGATTGATAACCCTAAAAAAGCAGGTATATCGGACCTAACTGCAATGATGCTTAACGAGGGAACTAAAAATTTCACTACGGAAGAAATGAGTTCAAAGTTAGACAACTTAGGAAGTTCAATTACTTTCAATTCTAGCGACAGAACCTCTTCAATTTTTGTCTCTAGTTTAGTTGGTAATATTGATGAGACTATTTCATTACTTGAAGAGAAAATGTTTAACCCTGCATTTAACGAAGAGGATTATAAGCGTATTAACAAGCAGTACAAAGAATCCATAAACAACAGTAAGAAATCTGCTCAAAACATGGCTAGACAAGCCGTGATGGAGTTAATGTATGGAAATACTATTAGGGGTACAATGCCATCTGTAAAAGGTGTTGAAAAAATTAAACTATCCGAGGTTAGAGAGTTCTATAAAAAACAATATAATGCAACATTAGCTAGTGTGGTTGTAGTAGGCGATTTAACCGAAGAAGAAATGTTACCAAGACTTCAATTTTTAAATAGATGGGAGGGAAGTGAGGTTACCATAAACAAGAATCTACCTTTGGAAGAAATTGAAGGAAAAACTATTTATTTAGTACATAAACCAGGTCCGCAATCAATTATCACTTTAGCTCATAAAGGTATAAAATACGATGTTGATGGTGATTATTATAAAGCTGGTGTGATGAACTTCTGTTTGGGTGGAGCTTTCAGTAGTCGTTTAAATCTTAACCTTAGAGAAGATAAAGGATTTACTTATGGAATCCGTTCAGGCTTTAGTGGAAACGATACAGACGGTATGTTCAGTATCAGTACATCTGTTCGTTCTGAAGCTACCGATAGTGCAATGACAGAGATTTATAAAGAGTTCGAAAATTATATCACTGAAGGAATAAATGATGAAGAATTAGCGTTTACTAAGAGTTCAATAGCTAATTCCGATGCTTTAAAGTATGAAACTGCCTTTCAGAAATCAAGATTTTTAGCTCGAATTCAACGTTATGGACTAGATGGTAATTATCCTAACAAACAAAAAGAAATATTAAATGCAATGACTGTTAACGATATTAAAAATTTGGCAAATACATATTTAGATAAAGACAACCATGTAGTAGTTGTGGTAGGTAATAAATATGCTTTGAAAGATAAGTTACAGAAATTTGGAAAAGTCACAGAATTAAAAATTAAATAAATGAAAGTATCTAAGATTATAATTTGTTCACTAATTCTTTGCTCAAGTATTAGTGTTAATGCACAAAAAAGTAATGTGCAAAATGCATATAGATCTCTTGAAAAGAAAAATTTGCAAGAAGCTGTTGATTACATAGAATTAGCGGCGGCTAACTCAAGTACAGCTAATGATGTGAAAATGCATAATTACAGAGGTAAAATTTATTATGAAATATATTCAAACTCTGAATTTAGTTCTTTAGATGATATGGCTATTATGAAGTGTGCTGAAAGTTGGGTTGCCGTTTATAATCATCCTAAAGCAAAAAAATGGTTTGATAAAGATGAACTAAGTTCTAATATTACTAAATCTGGAGTAGGGCTTTTCAATAAGGCTATATCGTTTTATAACTCTAAAGATTACGCATCTTCTAAGAAAATGTTTAACAAAATCTTTGAATTGTTTAGTTACGATGAAAAAAATAATCTAGAAAGAAGTAATGTTACTAAAGAAAGTATCTGGTTAAATCTATTCTATGTTTCATCTGCTGAAAAAGATAATGTAGCCTCTAAGAAATACTTACAGAATTTGATTGATGTTAATTACCAAGATCCTCAGATTTATTCATACATGGCTAACATATTAATAGAAGAAAAAGATAATGAGGGTGCTTTAAAAATCATTAAATACGGACGTGAATTTTTTGAAACAGATGTAAATTTAATTATTGCAGAGTTAAATTATTACCTAGCACAAGAAGACTTTGTCAAAGCAGAAGAACTTTTAACTTTAGCTGTTGAGGAAGATCCAAATAACCACAATTTATTTTTTGCTCTGGGAAGCAGTTATGATAATCTTGGTGAATTTGAAAAAGCAGAAAATGCATATCTTGAAGCTGTCGATATAAAGCCCGATTTTTATGATGCTTTATATAATTTAGGAGTTATGTATTATAATAAAGGTGGAGATATGCTTAAAGAGGCTAATAATATTAAAGACTTTAAAAAATACGATATAGCTAAAAATAACGCAGAACAAACTATGCTTAAAGGATTACCATTTATTGAGAGTTGTTATAATATCGATTCAGATGATAAAAACATCCTTTTAGTTCTTAAGGAATTATATTATAGAAACGGTGATGATGAAAAATACAAAAACATCATAACCAAACTAAAGTAAATACAATAGGGGAATATTTGTGGTATTCCCCTTATTATTAAAATTCTTACTTAACATAATAATAATTATCGTTCAAAAGATGCTAGTTATCTGAAAAGACCAAATGCACTGGTATTGTTATTATAATTCTCACGCTCAAAACGCTGAGAATCGCATATTTGAAAACAAGCTGAAAATAAATACGATAAATAAAAAAATTATTTAAAAGATGTCACACCAAACTTTTTAGCTTCAGCTTTAGCTAATGGTGCCCATTTTGTAAGATTAGCAATTCTTGTATCGTTTGATGGATGTGTACTTAAAAATTCTGGTGTTGAACCACCACTTAATATTTTTTCGGAATTTTGAGAAGTGTTTTTGCATGATGAATTTAAGTTGGTTATGATGAAATAAAAATATCTCAGCATTGCTTTAAGTATATGCAAAAGTAAGCAATTACATCAATTCATCGAGCTCTAACCAACGCATTGTTTTTTCATCTAACTCAAGAATAACCTTTCCTAGTTCATCACTTTTCTTATTAATATCTTGAAATGATAAGCCTTCGACAACTAACTCTTCTTCTAATTTCTTTTTACTCATTTCTAGAAGCTCAATCTCTTTCTCTAACTGTTCATATTCAAATTTGTCCTTGAAGCTAATTTTTTTGGTTTTTTTTACTTCTTTATCAACAGTTGCTAACTTAATTTGAGCTGCTTGATCTTTATTCTTTTTTTCTTCAATAAGTTGTTTTTCCCTATACTCTGAATAGCTACAATATTCATCTTTTATTATGCCCTCACCTTTAAACACAAACAAGTGATCGGTAAGTTTATCCATGAAATACCTATCATGTGAAACGATTATTAAACAACCGCTAAATTGTAATAAAAATTCTTCAAGTTTATTAAGAGTTAATAAATCCAAATCATTTGTAGGTTCATCAAGGATTAAGAAATTAGGATTTTTCATGAGGACCATAAGTAAATATAATCTTCTCTTTTCTCCTCCACTGAGTTTTGATACAAAAGTATGTTGTGTCTTTGGCGGAAACATGAAATGAGTTAGCATTTGTGATGCTGTAACTTTCGAGCCATTAGCCATAATGATTACTTCAGCTATCTCTTTTAATGAGTCAATAACTCTTTTATCCTCTTTAAGTTGAATTCCTTTTTGAGAAAAATATCCGTAAACTATCGTTTCGCCAATATTTACTTTTCCACTATCTGGTTTTTCTAAACCTGTAAGAATATTTAAAAAAGTTGACTTTCCAACTCCATTTTTACCAACTATACCAATGCGTTCACCCTTTTTAAAGGTGTAGTCGAAACCGTTTAATATTTTGAGATCATCATAGCTTTTATAAACCTTTTTGAGTTCAAGGATTTTACCTCCTATCCTACTCATTTTAATTTCAAGGTTTAATTCATGTTTTACCTTTTTATTACTTGCTTTCTCTTTAATAATTTCAAAATTAGTTATCCTAGCCTTAGATTTTGTTGTACGGGCTTTTGGAGATCTTCTCATCCATTCTAATTCCTTTTTCATTAGCTTTCCCGCTTTTGATAAATCAGTGTCGTAAATCGCTTCTCTTTCAGCTCTTTTTTCAAGAAAATAGGCGTAATTTCCTGAATGATGAAAAAGTTTACCGTCTTCTAATTCTAATATATGATTACATACTCTATCTAGAAAATACCTGTCATGGGTAACCATAAGTAATGTGATTTTCTGTTGTTGGAGGTATTTTTCTAACCATTCTATCATTTCTACATCAAGATGGTTAGTTGGTTCATCAAGTAGAAGCAATTCAGGCTCATCTAATAATAGTAAAGCGAGAGATAATCGTTTTTTCTGTCCACCGGAAAGGTCACCTACTTCTTGAGATAAATCATTGATATTAAATTTAGATAGTATTTGTTTAATCCTTCGTTCATAGTCCCAGGCATTAACCTTATCCATTTTAGCAGTTAACTCTTCTAAAGACTTGTTATTGTGAGAGTTATGCTCCTTTTCTATATTGATAAGTGCTTGTTCATATTCTTTAATTAGTTTGGTTATTTCAGTCTGACTTTCAGTAATTAGCTTTTCAATAGTTAAAGAGTTATCAAAGTTTGGTTCTTGAGAAAGATATCCAGTTCTAATACCATTTCTCAAGGTTACACTTCCTTCATCTGATACATCTGCACCAGCTATTATTTTTAACATACTAGATTTACCTGTGCCATTATTGGCAATAAGTGCCATTTTATCACCTTGACTTAGTCCAAAGGTTAAACCTTCAAACAAAACACGTTCTCCATAATTTTTACCTAAATTTTCTACCGATAAATAATTCATAATGTACTGTTTTTACCAGCTAAATACCCAGTGGTCCATGCGGATTGAAAATTAAAGCCCCCTGTTACTCCATCAATATCTAATATTTCACCACAGAAAAACATCCCTTTGTGAATTTTACTCTCCAGAGTGTTAGGGTTTACTTGATCTAATGAAACACCTCCACAAGTAACAAATTCTTCTTTAAAAGTTGTTTTTCCATTTACTTTATATGAATCGTTAAATAAAACGTTTAACAATCTATTCCCGCTTTTTTTATCCAATTTATTCCATTCAATATTACTATCAACACCTATTTTTTTGAGTAGGTATAGCCATAGTCGATTAGGTAAATTAAATGGGTTTTTATTTCCTATAATTCTATTGCTGTTTTTATTTTCTTTTATATAATCGATATAGTCTATCTCATTCAAATTTGCCCAATTAATATGAACAGTAAATTGGTAGTTGTTTTCGGCTAGCTTTCTTGCTCCCCAAGCCGATGATTTTAATATGGCAGGTCCACTCATACCCCAATGAGTAATTAATAAAGGTCCGCTATGTTTTAATTTACTTCCTTGTATATGAACCTTTGTGTTTTGAGCAACAACCCCCATGAGTTCTTTTATATCCTCATTTGGCATATTGAAAGTGAAAAGTGATGGTACAGGCTTTTCTACTTTGTATCCCAAATCCATCAACCATTGCAAGCCTTGTATTTTTGGACTTCCGCCAGTAGCAATGATTAATCTATCTACTTTTATATTTTGACTATTTACTTCTAGTGTACAGCCCTTATTTGAATGTGGTGATATTTTTTTAATTGCACTTTGATAACATAACTTTATATTTAATGACTTGAGTTCGCTTATCAAGCAATCTATAATAGTTTGTGAATCATCTGAAGTAGGAAACATTCTGTTATCCTCTTCGGCTTTTAGGGTTACTCCTTTTTCATTAAACCAACCTATGGTATCTTTAGTAAAAAAATGTGAAAAGGATTTTTTAAGAAAAGCTCCCCCTCTTGGGTATTGCTTAGTTAATTCTGCAATACTGAAACAAGCATTTGTGACATTACAACGCCCTCCACCAGATATTTTGACCTTTGATAAAACTTTGTCTGATTTTTCGAATAGAATAACATCTGACTTTGGATCAGATGACTGTGCTGTTATGGCTGCCATAAATCCGGCTGCCCCTCCGCCTATTACTGCTATTCTCATTTAAGCTCAAATATAAAAAGAAAATGACGAGAATTACTCGTCATTTTTCAAGAGTATTATCTAGTGATATTTAGATTTTTCTCATTCTAAGACTTTCTGGTGTTACTTCTAAATATTCATCTTCTGCTATATACTCCATAGCTTCTTCTAATGAAAATTGTGTTTTAGGTGCTATTTTCATAGCATCATCGGTTCCAGATTTACGCATATTAGTCAACTGTTTTCCTTTAACTAAGTTAACTTCTAGATCGTTATCTCGTGAATGTTCGCCAATAACTTGACCTTTGTAAATAACATCAGCTGGTCCAACAAAGAATCGGCCTCTATCTTGCAACCTATTCAATGCAAAAGGGGTTGCAGGCCCTTGCTCAGATGATATTAAAGATCCTTTTAATCGAGATGGTATATTTCCTTTGAATGGCTTATACTCTCTAAATCGGTGTGTCATTACGGCTTGACCAGATGTCGATGTTAGCATATTATTCCTCAAACCAATTAATCCTCTTGAAGGAATATCAAATTCAAGATGCTGAAGGTCACCTTTAGGTTCCATAACTAATAAATCGCCCTTTCTCATTGTGACTAACTCTATAGCTTTTCCTGAAAATTCTTCAGGTACATCTATAACAAGAGTTTCATAAGGCTCACATTTTACTTCATCAATCTCTTTTATTATTACTTGTGGCTTGCCAACTTGTAATTCATAACCCTCTCGACGCATGGTTTCAATAAGTACAGATAAGTGAAGAATTCCCCTTCCATACACATTAAATTTATCTTCTGTATCTGTTGCATCTACTCTAAGAGCTAAATTCTTCTCTGTTTCTTTATATAACCTATCTCTCAGGTGCCTTGAAGTAACAAACTTGCCTTCTTTTCCGAAAAATGGAGAATTGTTAATAGTAAACAACATACTCATTGTTGGCTCATCAACTTCAATTCTTGGCATAGCTTCTGGATTTTCGAAGTCAGCTAAAGTGTCACCAATCTCAAAATCATCAAGCCCAATAATAGCACATAAATCACCACTACGAACAGTTTTCACTTCTTCCCTACCCAGACCACTAAAGACATATAATTCTTTAATACGCACTTTCTTTTGACTATCTTTTTTGCAAAGCATATAATCTTTACCAACAGATAAATCTCCTCTAAAAACTCTACCAATAGCAATTCTTCCCTTAAATGATGAATAATCTAATGAGGTAATTTGCATCTGAGGAGAACCTTCATGATAAGGTGCTTCTGGAATATTTTCTAAAATAGCATCCAGTAATGGGATAATATTATCGTTTTGTTTTTTCCAATCGGTATTCATCCAACCCATTTTAGAAGATCCATAAATGGTTTCAAAATCCAATTGCTCTTCTGAAGCATCAAGATTAAACATTAAATCAAATACCGCTTCATGAACTATATCAGGTGTACAGTTTTCCTTATCAACCTTATTCACTACAACGATAGGCTTTAATCCTAATTCAATAGCTTTTCCAAGAACAAAACGAGTTTGTGGCATAGGTCCTTCAAAAGCATCGACTAATAATAGTACACCATCAGCCATTTTTAATACTCTCTCTACTTCTCCACCAAAATCGGCGTGACCCGGAGTATCAATAATATTGATTTTAACATCTTTGTACATTACTGATACATTTTTAGAAAGGATAGTAATTCCTCTTTCCCTTTCCAAATCATTATTATCAAGTATTAGTTCGCCAGTATCTTTCCTATTATCTAGTGTTTCACACTCTTGAATAATTTTGTCGACTAAAGTAGTTTTACCGTGGTCAACGTGTGCTATAATAGCAATGTTACGAATGGATTGCATCATTTATCTTGAATCTCTATTTACTCTTAATTCTCTTCCGTCTATATATATTCCCTTAAAGCTGTTAGCTACATTTTTAGAATGACGACTATCTACTTCAAAGAAGCTACAGTTTTTTTGTAAATCAATATCACCAACTTCTGATTTACGTATTTTAACTGTTTCTGCAATAAAATCGACCATATCTGATTTGCTTACACCATCAGATTTCCCAACATTAATGAAAAAACGATTCCCCTTTTTAGCAGAGGATTTTCTATCTCTATTTTCTGATTTATCTTTTCTTTTAAAGTCAGACTTAGAGCGATCTCTTTTTTCAGATTTTCTATCTCCTTTTCTGTCCCGACCTTTAGATCTTCTGTCAGAATCTCTAGAAGAACGTTTAGAAGCTCTACTGCTTTCGTTAAGGTCTTTACTTTTTTTAGTGTAGTTTAAAGAGTCTATTTCTTTTGAAACTAATTTTTCAACTAACTCTTCAAAAGTCATTGAGCCTAAAAGCATTTGAATATCTGTTAGTAGCTTTCCATTTAAATCCTTTTTAATTGGAAGCTCTAAAATGTTTTGTGCCCACTTACCTAATCGAATAGTTAGTATATCTTCAACAGAAGGAATACTAATTTTATCAATCTTAAGTTTTAGGCTTCTTTCCAAGCCGTCTAGCTTACGCATATCTCTATTAGTCAATAGAGATAATGAAATTCCTTTTTTGCCTGCTCTGGCTGTACGACCACTTCTGTGTGTATAATAAGATGGGTCATCAGGCAAAGCATAATGAATAACATGGGTTAAATCATTCACATCAATTCCTCTTGCTGCTACATCTGTTGCAACTAATACTTGTAAGGAATGGTCTTTAAAGCGTTTCATCACCCTATCTCTTTGCGCTTGCGATAAATCGCCATGAAGCGCCTCTGATTGATAACCACTTTTATTTAAGTCATCAGCCAATTGTTGAGTTTTGATTCTAGTACGGCAAAATATTACCCCTCTAAAACCCTCTTCAACATCTAATACTCTTTTTAATCCTTCAAATTTGTCTGAAGACTTAACAACAGCATACTGATGCTCTATATTTTCATTGACTTGATTGCCAGTAGAAACCTTAACTTCAACAGGCTTAGACATATAGCTTTTTACTATATGTCTAATTTCTTTAGGCATAGTAGCAGAAAATAACCATGTGTTTTTGGTATCTCCAGTATATGCTAGAATATCATCCAAATCTTCTTTAAAACCCATATTAAGCATTTCATCAGCTTCGTCAAGAACGACAAACCTAATAGTGCTTAAATCAAGAACCTTTCTCCTCATTAAATCTAGTAATCGACCTGGTGTGGCAATAACAATTTGAGGAGTTCGGCGTTTGATATCCTTCATTTGCACAACAATAGAAGCACCACCATAAACAGATTGGATTCGAATATTTGGTAGATACTTAGCGAAAATCTCTAATTGACCAGCTATTTGCTGACCCAACTCTCTAGTAGGCGCTAAGATTAGAGCTTGTGTATCTTTTTGATCTGGGTTTATCCAATCAAGTAATGGTAAGCCAAAAGCAGCTGTTTTACCGGTTCCAGTTTGCGCTAAACCAATAAAATCCTGTGGTTTTTCATTAAGTAAAGGAATGGCTTGTTCTTGTATTGGAGATGGATTTTCAAAACCTAGTTCAGGAAGAACTTGCATTAATGGTTTTGAAAGTCCTAATTCTGAGAAACTTTTCAAAGTATAAATAGGTTGTTTTAATAGTTTGCAAAAGTACTCTTTTTTATCTCTAGGAGACTATAATATGTATAAAACAAAAAAGCCTCTTCAAATGAAGAGGCTTTCTAGATAGAAATATCTAAAAAACTATGCTTTCTTTAGGAAAGGAAGACCAGTTTTTGGGTTTTCAACAACTGTTTTTCCAGCAGGAACTGCATCTAAACCAGTGCTACGCTCGTCTTTTGAGAAATAATAGATAGTTTGTACTCTTCCTGTAGATTTTAAAGTAACGTCTTTTGAGTTAAGGTAATAAGTTGTTCCTTTACTATTTGTATGCGAAAATGCCATAATTAAAGTTTTTAAATTAAAAATTTGTTTTATAATCGAGGTTCAATTTATAAAAAAAATGATTCTACTAGATGTTTATTCATTATTTTTCAGAAAAAAATTATTGACAATTTAAATCCAATCTTTTAGATTTTAAATTCATATACTTTTTTAAGACTCTTCTAGTCAATAATTTATCAATTCATTAATTACTAGATTAAAATTATAAAATAGTCATATCTAATCAAGCGGATAATAAATATTAAAACACAAAGTACTGATAATCAGATTTTTACATCGAATAGGTGTAAATAATACAATTAGCGCCTTTATTATCTTATGATTGATAAAAAAATTGATTTCACATATATCTGAAATCAAGATGAAAATTGGATTAACTATAGAAGAAATACAATCCTAATTAGATTAAATTTAAAAGTTATCAACAGATAAAATCAATTTATATCGAATTTTCTGATATAAAAAAAGAAAAAATAAGTCGAAAATATATATATCATTGGGTATTTCTTGTGAAAACAGGAGTGTTTGCAGACGACATTTCTTCGTTATATATATAGCCATCACTTTGAAAACCCTTCAAATCTTTAACATTGCTTATTTGATTTTCTAAAAAGAATCGAGCCATAAGCCCCCTAGCTCTTTTGGCATAAAAACTAATAATCTTAAACTTTCCATTTTTCCAATCTTTAAATACGGGAGATATAACTTCAGCATTTAAATTTTTAAAAACAATTGACTTAGAGTATTCATTAGATGCCAAGTTTAATAATATGCTAGAATTAGTAGCTCTTAATTCTTTATTTAACTCTGTAGTAATAATGTTGGACCAAAAATCATAAAGAGTACGTTTATCTCCAATACTAATCTTGGTGCCCATTTCAAGTCTATATGCTTGTATTAAATCCAATGGCTTAATAACCCCATATAATCCTGATAATAATTTTAAATTACTTTGAGCATAGCTGATAGAATCGTCGGTTAATGAAATAGCATCCAAACCTTTATAAACATCGCCAGTAAAAGCATAAATGGCTTGTTTAGCGTTATTCATGTTGAACGGAAGACTCCAATTTTGATATCTATTAGCGTTTAATAAACCTAAATCGGCACTGATATTCATTAATTCTGAAATTTCAGAAGGTGAATAGTCTGCTAGTTTGTCAACTATTTTCTGACTATCGTTTAAAAAAGAAGACTGACTATGTTTTTTTATAGGTGCTTTATTATCAAAATCTAAAGATTTTGCTGGTGAAAGGATACATATCATATAATAGTATTTGCATTATTAAAAACAATCGATTTCATTTGCAGGCTAAAATTAGACAATTTTGAGAAACTTTATACATAAGCATAGTTTATTAACGATGCACCTTATAGTAGTTTTGTTAGGGCTGACAGGTGTGCTTGGTAAACTTATTACCACTGGTTCTACTATATTAGTCTGGTATCGAATGTTAATTGCTTTTTTATTTTTGTTTGCATACATCTATTTTAAGTCAGATTCTTTAAAAGTTTCAAAGAAGCATTTTGTAGAGATATTTGGTATTGGATGTATAGTTGCTGCTCATTGGTTATTTTTTTTTGAGAGTATAAAAGTTTCGAATGTTTCTGTTGCTGTAGTTTGTATGGGTACTTCTTCCCTATTTTCTTCAATCTTAGAGCCTCTAATTATTAGAAGGAAAATATATTTAAGAGAAATTATTTTAGGTGTTTTGGTTCTAATAGCAATCGGTATGGCAATGAATGCTGACTTTTCCTATTTAACAGGTTATATATATGGTATTATTGCTGCTTTCTTAGCTACTTTATTTACAATCTTAAATGCTTTATATGTAGATAAAGTTGAATCTGAAAAAATAACTTCAATTGAGATGTTAGGGGGTTTCCTGTTCGTATGTATATACATGTTATTTTCAGATTCATTTACATTTCAAGATTTAATTATCGATTGGACTGATGTGCTTTACCTCATTATATTAGGCGGAATATGTACTAGTTTTGCCTTTGTTGTGAGTGTAGAAGTCATGAAGTTTTTATCTCCTTTTAATGTTATAATGGCTGTTAACCTTGAACCGGTATACAGTATTTTGTTGGCATTATTATTGTTTGGTGAGTCTGAAAACATGAATTTTTCTTTCTATTTAGGAGCTGTGATAATAATAGGCACAGTATTTTTAGATGGATACCTAAAGAAAAAGGGAGATAAAAAATCTATAAAATAGAAATTAGTTTAATTCGTTATAACTCTATATTTTTGAACTTCAATTTTATAATATTATGAGAAAAAATTTGTCTTGCGCCCTATTATTTTTAGCAATTATTACAAGTAACATTTCTATTGCACAAGAGACCTTTCGATTTGAAGGTCAAGTAAAGGGAATAAAAGATACTACTTGTATGTTAGCTTATTATTATGGTGATAAACAATACGCTAAGGATACAGCAGACATAGACAACGATGGTAGATTTGTTTTTAGTGGAACTGATACACTTGACCATGGTATGTATATGGTTGTATTACCTGATGGTAATTATTTTGAAATGGTAGTTACAGAAGAACGTTTTTCATTTTCTACTTCTATTGATGATTTAATTGGAAATATGAAATTTAGCAATTCATATGAAAATGAAAAGTTTTATGGTTATATTCAGTTTATTTCCAAAAAACAAAAAGCATTGAAAGAATTACAAGGCTCAAAAGAAAATGCTAATGAAAATGATGCGAAAAATATAGATATTCAAATTGAAGAAATGGGTAAAATTGTAATGGATTTTCAAGAGAATTTCACAACCAATAACCCTGATATTTTATTCAGCAAAATATTGAACGCAAGTAAAGAGGTAGAGATTCCAGATGCCCCACTTTTAGAAGATGGCACTCCAGATAAGGATTTTCAATTTAAATATTATAAAGCACATTTCTTCGACACATTTGATTTTTCTGATGATCGCTTAATAAGAACTCCTGTTTTTCATAGTAAGATTAATACTTATCTTGAAAACCTAACTTCAAAAGTGCCTGATTCTATTATTGTATCATGCGACTATTTGATTGAAAAATCAAGAGCAAATCCGGTCGTATTCAGATATGTTGTTTCTTATCTGACATCTAATTATGAACGATCTAAAATAATGGGCCTAGAAAAGGTTTTTGTTCATTTAGTAAATAAATATTACAAAACAAATGAGGTTACTTGGGTCGATGATACTCAAATGTTCAAGATTGTAGATAGAGCAGAAACGATTGAACCATTAATGATTGGTTCAAAAGCCCCTAACTTGATTTTAAGAGACTCTTCCGATGTCATTCACAACTTACATCAAATTGATAAAGATTTGACAATGGTGATTTTCTATGACCCCGATTGCGGACATTGTAAGAAAGAAATCCCTGTAATCAAGCAAAACTATGACCAATGGTTAAAAGATGGCATTAGTATAGAAGTAGTGGCTGTTAGTGTTGAACTTGATAGAGGCAAATGGACTGACTTCATCAACACATATGATATTGGTGATTGGACAAATGTTGCTGAATTTAAAACCTATGTTGATGGTGAATACAATCGACAAAATGACCCTTACGTTACCCCTTTCCCCTACATTAAGCAACTGTACGATATCAATGGAACTCCAAAGGTTTACCTATTAGATAATGAGAAGAAAATTCTTGTTAATGCAATAAAAGGAAATATTGGTGTAGAGCAGTTATCAGAAGTTGTACTTAAAGAAGCAAATAAATGATTGATTTGGTTTATTAATAGTTAAGTTGTTATATATTTACAGCCTTAATAAATAATAAAAATCATGAAAAAAACTCTACTCCTATGCCTTATGGCATTCGGCTCTTTTGCTTTAATAGCTCAAGACTTGCCACAAAATCCAGAACCAGGTAAATGTTATGTAAGATGTACCACTCCTGACATATACGTCAATGAAGAGGTAAAAATTCAAATTAAACCCTCTTACAAAATCATCAAAACTATTCCTGCTAAATTTGAAAAAAGAACCGAAAAAGTTCTTTTAAAAGCAGAAGAGAAAAAATTAAAAGTTGTTCCTGCTAAATGGGGAAAAGAAGTTATCGAATACGTAAAGAAAGATGGCTCTTCTGTACTTACTCCAACAGTAGCAAAATTTAAAAATGATGTTGAAACCATTGAGATTAAACCAAAATATGCTCAATGGGAAATGGGAGATTCAAATCCAGATTGTGAATCTAACAATCCTAATGATTGTAAAATTTGGTGCTACAAAGAATATCCTGCTGAATTTAAAATGGTAAATATTAAAAAGTTAGATAAAAATGCTATTGTAAATAGAAAGCCTATTAACTCACAAACAGCAACTTATACAAGGAAAGTTATTACAGAATCTGCAAAAGTTGTTGAGGAAATTGTACCTGCTGAATATGCTACAATAACCAAAAATGTTAGAATTGAAGATGCAAAAACCATTGAAGAAGTAGTACCTGCTGAATATACCACTGTTACTAGAGAAGTGTTGAAAGAAAAAGGCGGTTTAACTAGTTGGAAAGAAGTGGATTGTAGTCTAGTCGAATACCAAGCACTACCAATTAATTGGAATTTAAATAGTTACGTTCTAACTAATCAAGCTAAAAGTATCATTGATACAAAACTGATGCCTGTTCTAGCTAATAATCCAACAGCTAAATTAGAAATAGCATCCCATACTGACTCCAGAGGGACAGACGAATCTAATCAATTACTTTCTGAAAGAAGAGCCCAAGCTGTGGTTAATTACCTTCAAGAAAAGAGGAATTAACTAAAGTTTATTAGTAGCAAACGGTTATGGAGAAAAGAGACTAAAAAACAGATGTTCTGATGGTGTTTCTTGTACAGAAAGAGAACATTCGGTAAACAGAAGAACAGAATTTAGGTTGATAAACAACTAACCCAAATAGCAATATATTTAAAAGGCAAGCATTATATGTTTGCCTTTTTTTTATCTAAAAAATACATCCGTAGCGCCACCAGAATATCTCATGTAGTCAGCGTCTTTAAAATCGAGTCGAAAAGAATACAATAAATTATGCACCTCCCTCCTTAACACTCCCTGCCCTTTTCCATGAATAATCACTAGTTTATGAATCTTAGATTTCAACGCTTTATGAATTATATTTTCACACTTGTCTAACTGATAATTTACTATTTCATGGTTACTCATGTGATGAAAATTGTCAAGTAAATTTTCAATATGAATATCTATTTCCCAAACTAGTGGAGACTTTGATTTAAAAATAGAGTTTTTCTCTAGCTTTTTAGTAATTTTTTTAAACCCAACTGGCACATAAGTTGTTTTTAGAGTTTTCTCAATAGCTATGTCAACCTTAACAATAGATTGTAAAGAATGAAATTCTTCAAACCCCTCATCTGTAGATATCAAAAATTGATTACCCGAAATGGAGATAACCTCTCCTCCACCTTCAGAGTCTAAAAATTTAATTTTATCACCTATTCTAATATTATTGTCCATAATGAAAAGGATAAAACTGCAACTTATTTTTTGATAGTTTAAAAGCAGGCAAAGGAACTTTTATGAAGCTAAATATTTTTAATGTTTTTTGAAGAAACTTTTTCTTTGTTTTGATCTTCCTAAGATTTATATCTAAGCTGGCGTAATATTCTCTATAGGTGTTAGGCTCAGATGGTGAGCCATTATACATACCATCAGCCCCATAACCAAATGCTATATTTAGCCAATCAGGTAAAGAGGTTTTATGGAAAGAATTGATATTAAAAGATAACCAATATAGCTGACCATTATAATCTTTTATAGTTTGTTGTAAAAAATTAGAGCCTAATAAATCAGGTCTGTAATCTGCATATTTAGATGGTTTAAAAGAATATTTCATTTGTATTCTTTGTTCATTCCAAAGTAATTCCTGACCAATAAAAACAAGAGTTCCAGAAGTGTTAGCAATTAAATCACCCCACGATGCCCCCCACTCTTTTGAAAAACCATCTAATGTTTCAATGGTAGTAAGAAAAAAAGCTCCATACAAACCGCCATACCATAAGGCTTTTTTCTCTGTTACACCCGACCATTGCATTACATCTTTTCCTAACATTCCAACTTGATATGCTGTAGTTGCATGCCCTATTTTATCCATTTGTAGCCAATTAGAATTATCATTTATCCAATGAAATTCACTTTTAGGATAATCTTTATACCATAAATCATTTAGAGCATACATCGTTGTTGAATATAATACAATCTCTGTACCTAGAGCAATATGAAATGCACGTGTACTATCTGCTTTTTGTGCAAAGGAAAAATTATAGAATATTAAGAATAAAATTATGAGGCCTCTCATTGTGCAAATATAGTTAGTAGCTTTTTGATTTCTTACTAAATGAATTGAATTGTTTATATATCTTTGCTTTAAGAAAAAAATAGAAGCAATGATTGAAGCTAATAATCCTAAATTAACAAGCTGGATAGAAGTCCCTAACACTAGTGATTTCCCTATTCAAAATATTCCTTTCGGAATGGCAATTATTAACAGTGAAAAGTTAGCTGTCAGCCGTATTGGAGATGTGGTAATAAACTTATCCTCATTATATGATTTAGATGCCTTTGATGGTATTATTTCAGAAAATTTTTTCAATAAGCCATTTTTAAATGATTTTTTAAAACAAAAAAAATCAGATTGGCGAGCAGTGAGAAATAGGATTTCTGAAATTTTTTCTAATGAAAGCAATAAAGAAAAATTCACTTCAGCGTTATTTGACATTAAAGATGTTAGTATGTGTATGCCTGTTAAAGTAGGCGATTACACTGATTTTTATTCATCAAGACAGCATGCTTATAATGTAGGCTGTATGTTTAGAGACCCCGATAATGCACTACTACCTAATTGGCTACACATTCCTGTTGGATACCACGGTCGTGCATCATCCATAGTTTTGTCAGGAACAGATATTCATAGGCCTAAAGGTCAACAACTACCATTAGATGCAACATCACCTGTTTTCGGACCTTGTAAACTTCTCGACTTCGAATTAGAAATGGCGTTTATTACTGGGCAAGGTAAATCCTTAGGTGATTCTATTTCTATAGATGAAGCTGAAGACTATATCTTTGGTATGGTTATTTTTAATGATTGGTCAGCAAGAGATATTCAAAAATGGGAATATGTCCCATTAGGACCGTTTTTGGCTAAGAACTTTGCATCTTCTATATCTCCATGGATAGTTACCCTTGATGCTCTTGAACCGTTTAGATGCCAAGGTGAAGTGCAAGAACCTGAAGTACTTCCTTACCTTAAGTATTTTGGTAATAAAAATATAGACATTAATCTAGAAGTTCAGATTGAATCAGATAATTTTCCTGCTCATACTGTATCAAAATCTAACTACAAATACATGTATTGGAATATGAATCAGCAATTAGCACACCATTCTGTAAATGGTTGCGATATTCATGCTGGTGATATGATGGCGTCTGGTACAATTTCTGGAAATGATGAAAGCGCATACGGATCAATGCTTGAGCTATCTTGGAAAGGTACAAAACCCTTATCTATGCCTGATGGTAGTGAACGAAAATTCATACTCGATGGAGATAGCGTGATAATGAAAGCTCACAGTATCAAAAACAATGTTAGAGTTGGTTTTGGTGAAGTTAGAACAAAAGTTTTACCAACAAAATAAGCTCCTCCAAGTTTGCAATCTATTAATCTTGACATAGAAAGAAAAGAAATCCTCAATAGATATAAAGGGTTATTAAGAGATTGTAGAGATAAAACTAGTAAAGAAGATAAAAAGCGTATTCGTAAAGCTTTTAACATTGCTGTTGAAGCTCACAAAGATATGCGTAGGAAATCTGGCGAACCGTACATTTATCATCCGATAGATGTTGCCAGGATTGCTGCAAAAGATATAGGACTAGGAACGACTTCTATTATATGTGCTTTATTACATGATGTTGTAGAAGATACAGACTATACTCTAGAAGATATAGAACGTATTTTTGACTCTAAAGTTGCCAGAATTATAGATGGTCTAACAAAGATTTCTGATGTATACGACCAGAACGTATCTATGCAGGCAGAAAACTTTAGAAAAATGCTGCTAACTCTTTCTGATGATGTTAGGGTTATTCTTATCAAATTGGCAGATAGATTGCATAATATGCGCACCCTATCCTCAATGCCAAAACATAAACAATTGAAAATAGCCTCTGAAACGCTGTATTTATATGCTCCTCTTGCCCATCGTTTAGGCTTGTATGCTATAAAAACAGAATTAGAAGATTTGGGGTTGAAATATACCAAATCAGAAATTTACAAAGCTATTTCAGAAAAACTAGCTGAAAGTAAAAGATCACGAGTACGCTATATAAATAAGTTTACTATTCCTCTTAAAGAAGAACTCAATAAACAAGACTTTGCCTACACGATAAAAGGTCGACCTAAATCCATTTATTCTATTCGAAATAAGATGTTAAAACAAGGTGTTGAATTTGAGGAAGTGTTTGACAAGTTTGCAATTAGAATTATTGTGAAAGCAACACAGGAAAATGAAAAGTCTATTTGCTGGAGGGTTTATTCCATAGTGACGGACTTTTACAAGCCAAATCCCGATAGACTGAGGGATTGGATTTCTACACCAAAAGCTAATGGGTATGAAGCCTTACACACTACTGTAATGGGTCCTAATGGTAAATGGGTAGAGGTGCAAATTCGGACAGAAAGAATGGATGATATTGCTGAAAAAGGTTTTGCCGCTCATTGGAAGTATAAAGGCTCTTCATCAAAAGAATCTAACCTCGATAATTGGATAAACAGAATAAGAGAGTTATTAGAAAACCCTGATGCTAACGCCATTGATTTTGTAGATAATTTTAAAATGAACCTCTTTACAGAAGAAATATTCATTTTTACTCCAAATGGTGATTTAAAAACTTTACCAAAAGATGCAACCCCGCTTGATTTTGCTTATGAAATACATACTGAAGTAGGTAGTCACTGCTTAGGTGCTAAAGTTAACGGTAAGCTTGTACCTTTTTCCTACATCCTTAAAAGCGGTGATCAAGTTGAAATAATAACTTCCAACAAGCAATCTCCAAAAGAAGATTGGCTGAGTTTTGTTAAAACATCAAGAGCCAAATCAAAAATAAAAAATGCTTTAAAAGAAGAAAAGAAGAAAATAGGTCAAGAGGGTAAAGAATTGTTGCTTAGAAAATTAAGACACATTAAAATAAACTTCAACCATAATACTGAAAATGAAATGTTGAAGTTTTTCAATTTTAAAAGCAGTCTTGATATGTATTATAATTTTGGGGTTGGAAATCTAAACAATAAGCATATTCGATCTTTTGTAAACACGAAAAATCAAGGCTGGTACGGTCTTATTAAAAGTAAAATATCGAAAAAAGATAACAAGATAGTTACAACTAATGATACTGTAAAACGTGCCAATAGTCAACCTGCTATTTTATTTGGTGATGATAAGCAAATTCTAGATTATAAACTTGCTAAATGTTGTTCATCAATTAGTGGCGATGAAATTTTTGGATTTACCACAATAAATGAAGGCATAAAGGTTCATAATGTAAATTGCCCCAATGCTATTCAACTTCAATCTAGATACGCATACCGCATAATGAAAGCGGAATGGGCAACTATAGAAAACTTAAAATACTCTGCCGTTCTTAGCGTTAAAGGGTTTGACCAAATCGGACTAGTTAATAAAATAACCAAGCTTATTTCAAACGAAATGAATGTTAATATATCATCAATCAATATTAAATCTAATAACGGTATTTTTGATGGTATAATTTCTGTGATTGTTATAAATAAAGTACACCTTGAAAATCTTATTAACAAATTAGAAAGTATTGAGGGGGTTGAGTCGGTAGAACGCCTTTAAAAAGTGTTGAAAAAATACTCATACAACTTCTCAAAAAAAAGTTATTTTTACACATAACATTAACACAAATGTCTAAGATAGAATCAACTTCATCTGTATTAGAAATTTTTACTCAATATCTTGAGAAAAATGGTCAGCGCAAAACACCTGAACGCTTCGCTATTCTACAAGAAATATACGATCATGATGGCCATTTTGATATAGAAACTCTTTATATTAAAATGAAAAATAAAAAATATAGAGTAAGTAGAGCTACCTTATATAATACTATTGAATTACTTATTGATAGTAAATTAGTGAGAAGACATCAGTTTGGTAAGAATCAATCGCAATATGAAAAGTCCTTAATTAGTGGGCAACATGACCATCTTATTTGCTCCGCTTGTCATTCAGTGACAGAGTTTTGTGATCCAAGAATTCAAAACATTAAGAATACAGTTGAAGAATTATTGAAATTTAAAGTGTCTAATCATTCTTTAAACCTTTATGGTTTATGTGAAAAATGTCAATCAAAAAAATAAACTTATATAAATGTCGGTAGATGTATTATTAGGCCTACAATGGGGCGACGAAGGAAAAGGTAAGATTGTAGATGTATTAACTCAAGATTACGATATTATTGCTCGTTTTCAAGGTGGTCCAAACGCTGGTCATACACTAGAATTTGACGGTATCAAACACGTGTTACATACTATTCCATCAGGGATTTTTCATAAAAATGCCATCAATATTGTTGGTAATGGAGTCGTTATTGACCCTATTATTTTCAAAAAAGAAATTGACGCATTAAACGAGATGAATGTTGATTTAGTTTCTAAACTTTTTTTATCCAAAAAAGCCCACCTTATATTACCAACTCACAAACTTTTAGATGCTGCTTCAGAAAAAGCAAAAGGTAAAAGTAAGATTGGCTCTACTTTAAAAGGTATTGGGCCAACTTACATGGATAAAACTGGTAGAAATGGCTTAAGAGTAGGTGATATTAGTTCTACAGAGTTTAAAAACCGTTATGATAAATTAGTATCAAAACATTCCCGAATGTTAGATAATGACTTTATGGGCTTTGATTTAGAGAAATTAGAGAAAGATTGGTTCGAAGGAATTGAAGTTCTTAAATCATTCAAACATATTGATAGTGAACACTATTTGCATCAAGCACAAAAACAAGGCAAAAAAATATTAGCTGAAGGTGCACAAGGTACTTTATTAGATATAGATTTCGGTTCATATCCATTCGTTACATCATCCAACACCATATCTGCTGGTGCTTGTACCGGTCTAGGAATAGCACCTAATAAAATTGGTGATGTCTTTGGTATTTTCAAAGCCTATTGCACTCGTGTCGGGAGTGGCCCCTTCCCTACTGAATTGTTTGATGAAGTAGGTGAATTTATTGGTAAAGTAGGTAATGAATTTGGTGCTACAACAGGTAGAAAAAGGCGTTGTGGATGGATAGATATTCCAGCTCTTAAATACGCAATCGCCATAAATGGCGTTACTAAGCTAATGATGATGAAAGCAGACGTTCTTAGTAATTTAGAAAATATTCAGGTGTGTACTCATTATGAATACAATGGAGAGTTAATTGACTATCTACCATTTGATGCTAGTGAAGACACCATTAAGCCCATATACAAGGAACTAGCTGCTTGGACAGAAGATTTAACCCAGCTATCTTCATTGGACCACGCTCCATCTCAATTGATAGATTATATCGATTTTCTTGAAAAAGAGCTAGAAACACCAATTGTTGTTGTTTCTGTAGGGCCTGATAGAACTCAAACATTAAACAGATAACGAATTTGATATTTCTTCGAAATATGGTATTAATGATTAGCATCATTAATATCGTATATGCACAAGAGAGTAGTCAACTAGAAATTATCAACGCCAATTATACTTATTTCGACCAAGAAAAATTCCCTGATATTAGACGTTTGGTCGGTGATGTGAGTTTTAAACACGAAGGAGCCATAATGGATTGTGATAGTGCTTGGCATTATTTCAAAGAAAATCGATTTGAAGCATACAGCAATATCCACATCAACAAGGGTGATAGTATTCATTTATATGGAGAAAAGCTAAATTATGATGGTGCTAATCATAAAGCCATAGTACAGAGAAATATCTTACTTAAAGATAGAACCATGAACTTAAAAACGGATGAACTGCATTACTTCTTAAAAAGTAATATCGCCTCCTATTATTCTGGTGCTGTAATTACCAATAAAGAGAATGTTTTGAAAAGTAAAAAAGGTGACTACCTTTCTCGAGCTAAAACCTTAGTATTTAAAGGCGATGTTACACTTGACAATCCAGAGTATTTGATAGAGTGCGATACTCTAGATTATAATATTGATAGTGAAATAGCTTATTTTAATGGACCAACCACAATAACATCAGACAGCAACTTTATTTATTGTGAAGACGGCTGGTATAATACCCTTACCAATAAATCCGAATTTAGCAGTAATGCCTATTTGAAAAGTGACAATCAGATACTTTCAGGAAATATCTTGTACTATGATAGAAACAATGGATATGGTAGAGCTCTTTCGAATGTAGCTATTGAAGACACTGCCAATGATTATACTATTTATGGAAATAAAGCCGAATATTTTGAGAAATTAGATAGCTCAATAATCACTGATTTACCTCTTCTAGTTGCCGATTTTGAGGAAGACACTTTATACCTACATTCTGATACTATTATCGCCAATTTAGACAGTTTAGGAAAACAACAAATTAAAGCGTTTACTGGAGCTAAATTCTATAGTCAAAACCTTCAAGGCAAATGCCAAGTATTGTTTTACTATATGCGAGACTCAACTATTCAGATGTTCAATGAGCCTATACTCTGGTCTGATAATTATCAATTGACTTCAGAGCATATTATACTTGAGCTAAAAGACAATTCTATTGATAAGATGAATCTATTACAAAATGCCTTCATCATTTCTCAAGATAGTTTAGACTTATACAACCAAATTAAAGGAAGAAATATGATTGGTTTTTTCAAAAGAAATGAGCTAAACAAAATCAATGTTAATGGCAATGGTCAGGCAGTATATGTCATAAAAGACGAAGGTGATAAAATATCCGGCATCAATACAGTAAGCTGTAGTCAGATGAATATCAATGTGAAAGAAAAAGAGATTCGACGTATATCTTTTCAAAAACAGCCCAATGCTATCATATACCCTATTGAAGAATTACCCAATGAGTGGAAAAGATTAGAAGGCTTCAATGAACGCTATCAAGAACGCATCATAGATAAAGAAGATATTTGGGAGTAGTTATTGACTAAAAATCACCAAAGCCCCACACTATACCAATATTGGCATAGTACAAATTACCTTCAAAAAAATCATCGGATTGTGATATCATATCATAACCAACATTTAGTGCCAAAGCAATATGATGTTTTGGGTTAAACATTTCGTAATACGAATATTTAGCTTGAAATTGAGCTAATTTTATTTCCGCACGACAACCTAAGCCATAGGTAAAATCATTTATTAATACATATTCTTTATCTTTTTCCGAAGGTCCGAACTGATTGCTTTCTATTGAAGTCTTAACTATATTTATATAAGGAGCAATATTTAAAACTTCTGAATCATCTATAAAATAACCCAATACATTCCTCTTTTAAAATATGATACAGAGTCATTTAATTCAAAGTTAATTGGTTCGTTATTATCTGTATATCCAAAAAATGGAGTTTTCACATTGAAATTACCTCCATTTAAATAAAGAGAAGCTAACACATTATGTATCCTAATATCCATTGACATATTGAAAATCATATTAGTAGAAAATGTATTTTTTAAATTATTAGTTAAACCAACTCCTCCTGTACCAAATGTATATGTAAAATAGGCTGGGGTATATTTTTTAGGTAATGCCTCTTGTATAAAATCAGAGTATTTAGTTTTAGGGAAATTGCTTTTATAGTTCCTCAATAATCGAGAATATTCATCATTTTTAGAACCCTCATTAACAAGGTGTAAATACATATTTATTAGTCTTTTCCCTTCACTATCTATAGCAGTCTTTTTTAAGTTATTTAAAATGTCTTCTTTTTTTATTGTCAATCTCTTTTAGCAATACATTGCCTATCTTATAAGAATCTGGATAAGGAGCTTGATTTGCATACATATCATATTTTTTGACTTTTTCTAAAAAGCCAGAAAAATCTGAAGTCAGTAAGTTAATATTTAAATTTTCAGGAAAGTAGAAAGCTGAATAGGCTTTATCTGACGTATATTCATTCAAATATTGGCTAATTTCTTTTGCTTTCTCATAGTCTTCTTTGGCAATGGATTGAATTAATAACTTTCTACCATTATTCACAAATTCAGTTGTGGAATCAGAAAATGATTTAATTTCATTTTCAATTTGAGCGTTCGTATTCGTAAATATAAAGATTAGAAATAAGAAAGGTATTACAATTTTAGTTTTCATGACATAAATTTTAAGGAGTAACAAATGTATAAAATATATCCCTTTAGGAAATATACTTAGCTAACCAAGAATCTGAGATAGGTATCTTCCACTGACTTTCATATTCCGCTTTAGTTTTCACTAAGTTGTTAAAAACTAGCGTTTCTGAACTTAGTATTTGCTTAAATTTAGGAAGTGGTAAAACCTGGGTATTCTCCCCTTCCAAATAAGCAATATTCATTCTATCAAAGCAATCTATTTGATACTGTTTAGCTATAGATTTAATAACGGCTACCGAACTGTCAATAGAACAGCCACTTGCGCCCTGCATACTCTCATCTACAAATAAACAAATGAACCAATCGTGTATTTGAAATGAACAATGCAATGCTGTTCCGTGAGTATTCCAATTATTACACAAGTCAATGAGTTGTTTTTCTATATCAGCTTTTTCATCGGAGTCAAACGCCCTATTGCTTTGATATATCCACACTCTAGCATCAGCACTTATTTGGTCGTAAGGAATGTACATTTTAAAGGTCTTGAGCTTGAGCAATCATTTCTGCAATATCCATGACTTGAATATCGTTTTCTTTTTCTTTGTTCTTTACACCATCCGTCATCATAGTATTACAAAATGGACAGCCTGTAGCGATGAATTCAGGCTTTACAGCTAAAGCGTCTTCTGTACGTTCAATATTGATGTCCTTATTACCTTTTTCAGGCTCTTTAAACATCTGAGCACCACCAGCGCCACAACATAGGCCTTTGGCTTTACAACGCTTCATTTCTACCAATTCGGCATCTAGCCTTTGAATTAGTTCTCTTGGTGCTTCATACACATCGTTAGCCCTACCCAAATAACAAGGATCGTGGAAAGTGATTTTCTTTCCTTCAAAACTTCCCCCTTCAATAGTTAGTTTACCTTTATCCAGCAATTCTTTTAATAATTGAGTGTGATGAACAACTTCATAATTACCCCCTAAATCAGGATACTCATTTTTTAAGGTATTAAAGCAATGCGGACAAGCGGTTACTACATTTTGTACTTCATAGGCATTCATAACTTCGATGTTTGCCATGGCTTGCATTTGAAACAAAAATTCGTTTCCTGCTCGTCTTGCAGGGTCACCACTACAACTTTCTTCCGTACCTAATACAGCAAATTTGACATTGGCTTTATTTAATAACTTAACAAAAGCCTTAGTTATCTTCTTAGCTCTATCATCAAAACTTCCTGCACAACCTACCCAAAAGAGAACTTCTGCTTTTTCTCCTTTGGCCATTAGCTCTGCCATTGTAGGTACTGTTAATTGACTCATATCTTATTTTTCAAATACTTGAATAGTAACTTTTTTCTCAACAAGGTCGGTAAATTTACCATCAAATCGTGTTGCTCTAACTAAGTGGTTATCAATCCAATGATAATTACCACCTCTTGGTTTTCCCATGAGCATACCATGGTATTTAAAACCGTGTTTGTTTAACCATTTCTCAGTCACTTCTCGATGTTCTTCTATCCTAGAAGTAAAAAAGGTAATAATGTGACCTTGATCATACCATTTGTTTAGTGTTGCTAAAGCATCTGGATATAATTCTGCTGTTGCCATTCGTTCTGGCTCTTCATTAGGGATATCATCACAAATAGTGCCATCGATATCAATCATATAATTTTTTACGTGTTCTGGTAATACTGGACTTATGTGCTGTCCATCGACAATTTTGTCTTCTAAATTAATCTTGTTATTCATCTTTCCAATTCAATCGGTCTGACATAGAGAATTGCCAAGGCGCACCATTATTCTCCATGTTAGTAAAAATAGTATTCAGTTCCATCGGTGCGGCTGATTCTTCCATCACTAAATATCGTCTTAAATCTACAATTATAGATAAAGGATCAATATTTATTGGACATGCATCTACACAAGCATTGCAGGACGTACAAGCCCATAATTCTTCTTTTGAAATAGAATCTAGTAAGGATTTATTATCGTTAAAATTGTCTCCTTCATTGTCAATTCCCTTTCCTACTTCTTCTAGTCTATCTCTTACGTCCATCATTATCTTTCTGGGAGATAATAATTTGCCCGTTTGGTTGGCAGGACATTCAGAGGTACATCTTCCACATTCAGTACAACTGTAAGCATTCATAAGCTGTATCCAGCTTAAATCTTGAACGTCTTTAGCACCAAAGCGTTCTGTTGCTACATCATCAGTTGCTGCAAAAGGATCAATATTGGGGTCTAGCATTTTTTTAACCTCGTTGGTTACCGAATCCATATTTGAAAACTTCCCCTTTGCGTTCAGGTTAGAATAATATGTATTTGGAAAGGCTAATATGATATGTAAATGTTTTGAAATAACTAGGTAGTTCAAAAATGCAAGAATCCCTATAATATGAAACCACCAGCATATTCGTTCTACTAAAATCAGACTGGATTCAGAAATATCACTAATTAAAGGAATGAAATATTGACTAATAGGTGTTGCAAAATCTACGGTATAATGTGCTGAATTCATAGCTACTAGCAAAGAGTCACTAGCATTCATTAGAAGAAAAGCAAACATCAAAACTATCTCAAACACTAGAATTAGATTAGCATCTGTTTTTGGCCATCCTTTCATCTCTTTACTTAAAAATCTTGGAATACGCATTATATTTCTCCTAGTAAGGAAGAAGACACAAGCAATGAGTACTAAAGCTGCTAAAACTTCAAATGCTCCAATGATGAATGAATAAAATGGTCCTAAGAAAGCCAATATTCTGTGTGTGCCAAAAATACCGTCAATGATGATTTCAATAACTTCAATATTTATGATTACAAAACCAATATAAATCAATAGATGTAAGAACCCAGCTATTGGTCTAGTTACCATTTTAGATTGTCCAAGAGCTACCCGAGCCATTACTTTCCATCGCTCAGACGAATTGGAAGACCTATCAATATCTGTTCCTAGATTTATATTACGAATGATTTTTCTAAAATTCTTGGCAAACAAGAATGAAAAACCTATAAAAACTAATAAAAAAATGACTTGCTCTAATCCCATATATGATGGTTATTTAACGGTATCTTTTTTTAATTCAAATGTTGTTCTTTTACCTCCTAAAAGTGAAAAAGTAACGTAACGTTTTGGGTGTTTTTTCATATCCTCAATCAACAAGTCTAATTGTTTAGATGCACTTGATAGATTATTATACATTTCTTTATCATTAAGAAGTAAACCAATTGTACCCTCTCCATTTTCAATCTTTTGAAGAATTTTATCAAATTCAAATAACGATTTATCTAAATTCTTGATTGTACTTTTAATATTCGATTTAGCTAAAGAATCAGAGATGGATTCGAAATTCTTTAAGGTTCTTGCAATCATATCGTTATTGTTATGCAAGTTAGTGGTAATTGACTCTACATTTTGAAGTATGGTAGTCACTCTCAAATCATTTTTATAAATTACACTATCCAACTTTACCATCGCCAACTCCATAGTGCTAAAAGTTCTGTTGAGGCTTCTTAAACTGCCTGATAAACTTTCTCTAGCATCTTTGTCCAATACAGTAGTAATTACTGTCATAACAGAATCAATAGATGAAATGAGCTCTTCTGCTTTATTTTTTAATGGAAGTACTTGTTTGTTCACTTCATCTTTGAGGCCATCTTCTATCTCTGCGTAAAGAGTATCACCGGGAGATGCAAACAGATTAGAGTTGCCATAAATTAACTGAACAGCTTTAGTCCCCATTATATCCGAATTATAAATTCTAGCAATTGTATTTCTAGGAAATCTAATGTCATCATTTAAAGTAAATTGAACAATGATGTCTCCTGAATTATTAGGATGAAAGTATATTTCAGTTACATTTCCAACCGTCAAACCATTTATTCGTACAGGAGCTGAAGACTCAAGACCATCAATATTATTATAAATAGAATAGTATTCATTAGAATTTTTAAAAATATTATTACCCTTTAGAAAACTAATTCCCCAGATAAGTAACAAAATAGAGAGAATACCTATAATACCTATTTTTAATTCTGCTTTCATTATTCTTGATTTTGATAATTTATAGCTTCAGAAATGCCTATTTTTTTGTTATTTAAAAATGCTATGATAAAAGCATCTTTATAGCCATTTTCAACTGCAATTTGTTGAATTTCCTTTGCCTTTTCCAATTGCATCTCATTACCTATTGTGTATTTATACATGTTACTTTCTTTGAATACATCTACTTTATAATCTAAAATAGATGAGAATTCTTTCGGTTGTAAAGAGGTTTTAATTTGGACTTTAAATATAACACCTTTTTGTGTCGTTTCATTATTTGCAAATAACTTTGTCGAATCTACCATATCCTTAGCTACAATTGCTGGGCTTTCTAGATTATTTGAAGGTAATTCTAGATCATTTTTATATTCCTTGATAGCTCTAAAAATAGCAGAAGCCATGTAAGATTGTCCATTTTCAGAGTTTAAAAAGTCTTCTTCATTAGGGTTTGATATAAAACCTAATTCAACTAGAACGCTGGGCATAGATGTTGCTCTAGTAACCCATAAGGGTGTTTGCTTAACCCCTCTATCGGATCGTTTAACTCTTTCTCTAAATTGCTCTTGAATTTTCTGAGCGATTAGTATGCTTTGATCCAAGTAAGTAGTCTGACTTAGTGAAAATGCTATTATACTTTCTGGTGAGTTAGGGTCAAAACCATCATAATTTTCTTCATAATTATCTTCAAGATAAATCACAGAATTTTCCTTTTGTGCAACCCTTAAATTTGCTTCTGTATAGCGTAAGCCCATAACGTGGGATGAACTGCCTTTTGCTGATGACTTAGTAAAGGAGTCACAATGAATTGAAATAAATAAATCGGCATTAGAATTGTTGGCCAAATCTGTTCTATCCTTTAGCGTAGGAAAAGTATCACCTGTTCTCGTATATATGACTTTCATTTCAGGAAATGTCTCCTTGAGGTACTCTCCTACCTTAAGAGTAACCTCTAAGGCAATGTGTTTTTCTGATTTAGAATACCGTCCGGTTCCCAAAGCACCTGGATCTTTACCTCCGTGTCCTGCATCTAGCACAATAGCTTGAACAACACTTTTTTGAGCTAAAGTAGCATCAGCAAAAAAGAGTGATATCAGAACAAGAAATATAAAATTATAGCGTTTCATAATATCAAGCTTTTAAAATAGTAGAAATGATTAGTTTTGAATCCAAATACAAGTGTAGTTGAAAAACCATCTTTACATTTCAAAATCAATCTCAAAAGTAGCATATTTTATGTGCTACTCTTTATTCTCATTATTTGTTTTTTCAACAAGCAATGCACAAGAAGTTATTAGCGATTCTCTGAGTATTAGTTCTGATTTAATTTCAGAAGATAAAATTGAAGAACAAGTGATAAGCTCTGCTCAGGATTCTATCGATTATGATATTGAATACAACAAAGTGTTTTTATATAATAATGCTGAAATTAAATACGGATCAATAACACTTAGAGCCGCATACATTGAACTCGATTCAGATAAAAATATTGTTTTTGCAAAAAGCCTAGTTAATGATAGTACTGGAGAAAAATATGGATTTCCTGTATTTACTGAAGATGGAAAAAGTTTTACATCTAAAGAGATAACATATAATTTTAACACTAAGAAAGGAATAATAAAAGAAGTTCGTACTCAAGAGGGTGACAGTTATATTCTTGGAGAAAAAGTGAAGAAAAATCCCGACGATGTTGTTTACACTTCCAAAGGAAGGTATACCACCTGCGATGCCGAAATACCTCATTTTTCTATTAAAGCAAATAAAATTAAGACCATTCCTAACAAAAAGATTATTACTGGTCCAGCAGTGCTTGAGTTTGGTGGTGTTCCTACTCCATTAGCAATTCCTTTTGGATTCTTTCCAAATCAGAAGAAACAGAGTTCAGGAATAATCTTTCCTTTTTATGGTGAATCTTCTAATCAAGGTTTTTTTCTTAGAAATGGAGGCTATTACTTTGCTATTAGTGATTACATGGATTTATCAATTATTGGCGACATTTATACTAAAGGATCTTGGAATTTAAAAGCCAATTCAAATTATAAAAAGAGATATCGATATCAAGGAAATTTCAATTTAAGTTATTCAAGCCTTAAAAATGGTAATCCTTTAGTGGGTAACAATACCGATAAAAGAGACTTTTTTATTAGGTGGAAACATCAACAAGATGCTAAAGCTAATCTGAACAGACGTTTTTCAGCAAATATAAACGCTGGTAGTAGTTCTTATCAACAAAACAACTCTTTTTCTGATAAAGACTATTTAAGCAATACTTTTCAATCTAACTTATCATACTCTAGAAATTGGAAGTCATCGGCGTTGTCTATGAATCTTAGACACAGTCAAAATACCCTTTCAAAACAAGTAGATTTAAGTTTGCCAGAAGTAGCCTTTAACTTAAACCGTTTTTATCCCTTAAAGCGCTTTAATAAAAGTAATAAACCCAAATGGTACGATAAATTATCCGTAAATTATTCTAGTAATTTTAAAAATACAATTTCTATTGCTGATAGTTTACTTTTTCAGCCTTCTACCTTAACAAAATTTAGAAATGGTATTGTACATAATATTCCGGTATCAACTTCATTAACTGCATTCAAATACTTCAATCTATCCCCATCATTTAGTTATCGTGAACGATGGTATTTTGATAGAACAGAAAAACAATGGATAGACAATCAATTAAACACAGACACTGTTAATGGCTTTTATAGAGCATTCAATTACTCCTACAGTTTATCAGTTAGCACAAAGCTTTATGGAATGTTTAATTTTAATGGTAAAAAAGTAAAGGCAATTAGGCATGTATTAAGTCCTTCCGTTTCATTGAGCTATTCTCCAGATTTTTCAGCTAATAATTTTAACTTTTTCGATGAAGTTCAGATTGACAGCCTAGGAAACACTCAACAGTATTCTTATTATCAAAATGGTATTTATGGATCACCAGGGAGCCAATCAAACGGATCTATGCGTTTCTCATTAGGGAACATACTTGAAATGAAAACACTATCGAAAGATACTATTAACCCTATCAAGAAAATAAAACTATTAGAAGGTCTAAATGTTTCAACAAGTTATAACTTCCTAGCTGACTCTATGCAGTTCAGCAATGTTTTAATTAATGGTAGAACACGATTGTTTAATAAGTTTGACATCACTTTTAGTAGCACTTATGACCCATATCAAAATATAAATGGTAGCCGAGTCAATAAATATTATTTTTCGGACACCTATTTGCCTGCCAGATTAACAAATGCCAGTACAAGTTTAAATTTTAGATTAAATGGAGGTGCTAAAAAGGAAGAAAACGATATTACACATTGGCTTGATTACGTAGACTTTGATATTCCTTGGAACTTAAGCGTGAATTATACCATGAATTACAATAAACAATCAATAACTCAAAAATTAAATCAATCTCTAAATTTTTCAGGAGATCTTAAACTTACTGACAAATGGAAAATTGGTTTTAACTCTGGATATGATTTTGACGCTAAAGACTTGAGTTACACATCATTAAATATATATAGAGATTTACATTGTTGGGAAATGTTGGTAAAATGGATTCCTTTTGGATTTAGACAGAGCTATAACTTCACAATTAGAGTAAAAGCTTCGGTATTACAAGATTTAAAATGGGAAAAGAAAAAAGATTGGTACGACTATCAATAAGTCAACCAATTATCTAGAATCTTTTCTCCTTGGGGAGTTAGAATAGATTCTGGATGAAACTGTAAACCTTTCACATCGTATTGTTTGTGAGTAATTGCCATAATTAAGTTCTCACTCTCGGCTATAACTTTTATATTACTAGAAATCGTCTTATCGTCAAGAATCCATGAATGGTAATGTCCAACTTGAATTGGATTTTTTAAACCTTTAAATAAGTAATCATCGGTGTCATAAGTCGTCAAAAAGGATTTAGAGCCATGAATTACATTGCTCATTTTGAGCATTTTACAGCCAAACACCTCGCCTATCGCTTGATGACCTAAGCAAATTCCTAAAATACTCTTAGACATTGAAAAAAACTCTACTAAAGGTTTAAGTTTTGAAGCTTCTGACGGAATGCCTGGACCTGGTGATAAAACAATTTTATCGTATTGATGAACTTTATCAAAATCGAGTTTATCATTTCGTACTACATCAATTGAAGAAACTTTGCCCTGTATTAGATGAAACAAATTGAATGTAAAAGAATCGTAATTATCGACCAATAATATTCTCATCAAATAACTTTTTAGCTTTTAGATATTTTTAATAAAGTTGATTTATAACTTTCGGCTATTTTATCCCATGAAAATTGTTCAACAACATGGCTTGTATTTTTTCTATAAGATTCAACATCTTGTAATAAGGTGATTACGGCTTTGGTCATTGCCTGTGGCGTATTGTCAATGTGAAAACCGGCATGCTTAGTTTCTAATACACCCCAAGGAGTATGCTTTGATGCAATAACAGGTGTTTTTTGATTCAAAGCCTCAGCTGCTACTATCCCAAAATTTTCAGTATGAGAAGGCATTACTAAACACTGTGCATATTTCAAAAAACAATTTTTATCATCTGATTCCAAAGGACCTTGAAACTCTACATTGTTTTCAATGTTTAATTCTAATGTCAATCGCTGAAGATTATCTAACTCTCCTTCATCCATTCCAGCTATGAATAGCTTTAGTTTAGGGAGGGATTTTATTATTTCAGGCATTGCCTTCAATATAATATCATAGCCTTTAATTTTGTGAATCCTTCCTAGACAAGCAATGTAAAAGCTATTTTGCCACTTTTCACTACAAACGTGCTTTATTTTGCTTTCCTCAAAATCAACACCATCAGGTATTAATTCAATTTTAGCATTAGGAAAAAAATGACGGATATCATCTATTTCTTTTTGAGAAGTGGCGTGCCAATGTATTCTCTTTGCAAAAGGCTTAATGAGAAAAGCTATCCACAATTTTTTCATCATTCCCCTATGTTTAAATGAATAAGTGGTTAAACTCCCTCTTGGAGAAAGTAAAGTGGTCTTTTTTTGAATATATGAATGAAATAAAGCAAAAGGAGTACTTAAAGAATAAATGGATTGAATATGAACAACATCTGCTTTTAGAATATCATTTGCTAATCCAAAAATCATTTTAAAGGAGAAGAAAGGAATCAAACATTTATTGTAATACTTAACTTTAAAGCCATTAAGTGAAGTTAAAATATTAGGTGTTACGTCTAGTTTAGTACTGCCATTTAAATTAGTTGTTATGACTTCAACATCAACATCATTTTGAGCCGTTTTATGACTTAAATGATATGCTGCAAAAACAGCGCCGCCATAAACATAGGCTGGATAAAAATATGGTATAACAACAACTAGTTTCATCTTGAGAAATGCTTCGCAAAATACAATTTATTAAAAATAGAATTAGCACCTTTAAGTACTAATTTCAACTCTTTAGTATTTGCAAATTGAACAAGGTTTCTTCTATATACATTTTCAAAGGGATTATCATAATAAGAACCTGCTAATGATGAATATTGAAATTCATAATTTGATAACGAACACTCCTTAATCACTTGACTTGAAAATTTACCTAAAGGATAACAAATAGAATTTGTTGTTGTTTTAGTTAAACTTTCTATAATTTCTTTCGATTTTTCCAACTCATATTTGAGAGACTTTTTATCTATCTGATTTAACTCTAAATGTGAATGAGAATGAGATGATATTTTTACTAACCCACTATTTAAAAGTTCTAAAATTTGCTTTTCATTTAAGAAATTTGGATTACCAATTTCAGAAGTGATTATAAAAATCTCAATCGGTATTTTTTCTTCAATTAAATACTCCAAACAGTCATAAACACCTTTATAACCATCATCAAGTTGCAATTTAATTTGATTTTCTTTTCTAGTTATCTCTGAAACAATTTCAAAGGATTCAGCTCTGATTATCTTAATGTGCTCCATAAAGAGATCTAATGACGTTGATGTCTGGCTATAAGTGTTAGCTTTATGAATATCATGATAAAATAAAACTTTACTATCCTTATTAGAATATAAAAACGAACCTAGCTGAAGTAAAATATTTCTCAGTTTATTTTTCATTTATCATTTTAGATAATGCCAATTTTAATTGTTTTGAATAAAGGTTAAAATTCCAATATTCATGCATTAATGAATATGCATTTTTTGAGCATACTTGATACAAGTCTTTATTTTTATATATGATATTCATCTTATTAGCCAAATCTCCCTCAATCGATGAATCAAACGTAAGGCCAGTATCTTTATCATCAATTAAATCATGATTAGCACCAATTCCTATGTTAGATAACACGGGAATAGCTGCAGACATTGCTTCATTAATAACTAAACCCCAATTTTCATTATTAGAAGCTAAGACAAGTACGTGAGCCAATTCAAACTCTTTTTGTAAAGCCTTTCCCGATAATCGTCCTTTGAATATGACATTTTCAAATTTAGAATAGTTTTCAAAAATGTTAGAATATCTATCCCCATCTCCAACAAGAATTAGCTGTACGCTACTGTCATTTTTAAATTTCAATAAAAACTCATCAATTATACACTCAATTTGTTTTAATGGAATGAAACGTCCTACAAAAAGAAACGAAAACTTTGTATGTCTTTTTCTCTGAGGCAGATAATTAAATTGATTAACATCAACTACCATTGGTAAAAAATGAATTCTTTCAAAAGACATTCCGTAATGACTAAACAATTGCTTTTGTGACTTATTACCTCCTGCTAATCCATGTAGATATGGATTTTTAAATAAATAGTTTAAATACAACCTTTTAACTATTCGTTTAAAAAAATTAGCTGGTATTTTTAAAGGAGTATCAGACTCAATAGCAATGGGTTTTTTATTTTTCGAGAAAATATGAACCAACCATAATAAGAGGAAAGAAACAGAATCATAACCATTAAAAACAATAGCATCATGATTTATATAGTCTTCTCTAATTGTTTGAAAACGACTTACAATAGGTATTTTATTCAAAAATAAATCATCATTATTAATTAGGTTTGATTCTAATCTAGTGTAAGATAGGTCAAACAAAAATTTATACGAAATATGATTAGGTATATGAACATTTTTAACCAAATCAATTGTATATGAAGCTGGTTCAGTCAGAAATGCTATTACTTTCATCTTTATGATATAAAACAAATAATAAATAAGCTAAAGTAATCCAAAACAAATTACTCTGAAAAAAATTAATTCCGATAAGGGTATTTTCAAACATTCCATTAACTAAAGTGTATGAAATTAAAAAAAACAAAAACTTGGTTTGCAAAATATTTTCTCCAAAAGCTTCAATTTTAGATTTATAAATTTTGTTTAGGAAATAAATAAAAACACTGAAGAATATTATTGAAAAAATGATACCGTATTGTACTAATATTGAAAGGTATCCATTATGAGCACCAAAATCAATTTGTACATCATTAAATTGAATTAATGAAAAATCGATAAAAGCATAATTCTTTAGTCCATGACCAAATATTGGTTTTTGTAAAAAAGTATCAATTGCATATAGGTATTCATACCTTCTATTAACAAGCAAGTCTACATCAAACATTCTTTGAATAGCATTATTTTGACCGCCCAAAAGAGAGAAAGCTATCATAGTTAATACAATGAAAATAATATTATTTAAGTTCCTTGATTTATAATGAAGGACGTAGGTAATAATGGCAAGACTAAGACCTACAATTGCTGACCTAGATCCAGATAAAACGATAACAAGCAAGAATAGTGTTAGAATCAAATAATTAATTGTGGTTTTATTTTCTGTAAAGAGAATAAGAGCGAAACCTATTACCATGATAATAGAAAATTCATTTGGGTTGAAAAAAATACCCATATACCTAGACTCAAAATTTGGAAAGTTGAATAGTAATGATATGAACAAAGATCCTATTGTAATGATTTTCAAAAGTTTAATAAACTTTGATGGAAAATCTTCTTTTAAAGAATAAATAGAAATTGAAAAAATAGAGAATTGTACAAACCTTGCAGATAAATATTTTAAAGATTCAAAATCTCCCAATTCAATAAAAAGATAATATACTAGATTTAAGAAATTTAAAATGAAAAATAATTGAAATGATTTATCAAAAATCACATTCTTCAAAATGTTAACTGAATACATTACAACCAATAAGGAAGCTCCCATAAAGATTAGAAAAAACGATTCTGCATAATCATAAAACCCACTTATACTAAATACAATATTATTTATCAGAAAAATAAAAGCTAAATATTTTATAATGTTATTCATATCTGCGCTATTGATTATTTATATGATTTAACATTTGTCTAATAGTATTATCAATGTTGTATATTTCATCAAATTTAATAGTCAAATTATTTGAATAAAAGTAGGAAATCAATTTTGATAAATCAGCTGGAGAATTCTTTTCTACAAGCTGAAAATCTTTCAAACCATCAGGAACAACATCTTCTATACCTTGGTTTTTCACTCCAATAAATGGCACTCCACAAGCTAATGCTTCCAAATATACACATCCAAAAGCTTCGTATTTTGAAGGAAGTACAAACAAATCTAATTGATTATAATATGTACGTAATTCACTATGCTTTATTTCATCTACAAATTCACAGTCTATATTGTTATTCTTAGCATATTCAAAACATTGCTTAAACGTTTCTCCATTTCCAACTAACTTTAGGTGTATATTTTTAACACCTTCATCATTTAATATTTTAACCGCTTTTAAAAGAGTAATATGATCTTTTAGTTCCCAAAAATTTGCAACACATCCAATGATAAACTTTGAATTTTTTGTTTTTTTTAGTGAGTCAACATAAAATTTGGAGGTGTCTACACCATTAACACATACATATAAACGATTCTTTAGTTTTGGCACGATTTTAATTAGCTCTGCCTTGACAACACTGCTAACTGCAATATGTGTGCTTATGTAAGTCGAAAAGCTTTTAAATCGCTTTAAAATGATTTTATTTTGAATGTTTTTTAAAAATGGTAATCTTAAACCTGTCTGCGTTTGCAATATATCTAAACCATGATGCTGCAAAATTGTTTTGCATTTATATTTCTTAGAAAAGAAATCTAAAAAATTTAAGGATGGATAATTAATATGTCCATGAATAATAGACTTATCATTAGGAGTTAAGCCATTTTTTTTCAAAAAGACATTAAACCTAGATAGATTTATAGAATGAAAAATACCTGGAAAAATAAAAGAAGGTAAATCTAGAAGTTGAAACGTTATACAATTAACTCCTTCAAAAGTATAATTTTCATCTGATTTCTTAAAAAAAGAGGATAATATAATTACCGTTAATTTATGATTTGAATTGGATTGTATAGCTTTAGCCTGATCCAACAAATAAGAACCCCTAAAAGAACCCTTGCTTGGAAAAAATGGCGTTATTACTATATAATCAATCATCTTATTTTATTAAATCTATGAAATATTTTTCATCAAAAGGTTGATACAATTCCTTTGACCATTTAACTTGCTCATCAATTATTTTTTTATAGAAATTGTCGTTATTGATTTTATTAAAGTTATCAATTAGACTTAATTTACAGCTAGTAAAAGAATATTCCCTTTCATAAATATTCATTTCTTCAGAAAATGCTGTTAATAAAGTAGGTACTCCTTCAGTAATAGAATCGAAAAGCACTGAAGAATACTCCGTAATGTGTAGGTTACAAATTTTAAAACAATCCTTTAAATTTTCAGGTGCACACTTAACAAAATTATATTCGTATAACATCTTAGTGTCAACATTTTTATCAAATCTAGGGTGCGATTTTAGATATATGGTTAAATTTAATTTACTAGACTTAATTTTTTCGAATAATTCGATAGTTTTATTCAATAGGAATTTATTGAACTCATAGGAATGACTTTCTGTAAATTGTAAAGTAAACAATACATTTCCATTAAATGATTCTCTTGGTTTTTTGTATTCTTCGTAGATAGATCCAATGACAAAGGAATGATTTTGAAAATACTCCCCTCCTCTGATATTCAACAACTTATTCTTAAACCCTTGACCATAAAGCAAAACATTTGATTGATTATTAGTGATGTGTTGAGCAATGGAGTTTCCATTTATATAACCATAATATTTTGATGAAATTAAACCATGCTGATAATCATAGAGATTAGCATTGGGAAACATACCTCTAAAAATAGACTGAAAACTTTGAGAGACAGTTATTATGTTTTTAACATCACGATTTATGAGTAATACCTTTGACAAAAGTTTACCAATTTTAACGTCTATTAGATTATAATCATTACCCCTGTAAAACTTTCTTAAAAATAATGCCAAAATCCATATAAAATCAATGGGCACTGCCTTTCTAGAACGGCTTTCTCTAACAAATATATTAGGCTCTTCAATTACCAAAAAAGAAAGTCGGTTATTCTCAGTACTTTTAATTAATGGCGAAAGAGATAAAGGATATTCAGATTTAGTATTAAAATGCTGAGGATAATAATAAAAAACATCCGTTCTATTATGAGAAGTAAAATAGAATAAAAGTCTTAATGAACGATAAAAAGAAAGTGAAGTAAAAAACTGGATATAATAAAAAATCCTCATTAGTCTTCATCATAATATCCGCCACCATAATTGTATCCATAATTATAGCCATAATTGTAACCATAGTTATAGCCATAATTATAACCGTAATTATTAGAGAAATCCACATCATTTAAAATTAAAGATATGTTTTTGACTTTATCAGAATCATAAAAACTATTTGCATAATTTAATAATTCGCGTTTAGTATAGTTTTGTCTCAATACATAAACATTTAAGTCAACAAACTCCATAAGAGACATTGAATCCGAAACAATAAATACAGGAGGAGAATCTATAATAACATAATCATATTCATTTTTAAGTTCATCAATGAATGATTTCATTTTATCTCTCCCTAATAATTCTGCTGGATTAGGAGGTATAGGTCCAGAAGTAATATAATCTAGGTTTTCAATTTTAGAATTTTGAATGATTTCATCTTTAGTAGAATGACCGGAAAGAAAAGTTGATAAACCAACATCATTTTGATCAGTAAAGGTTAAATACATTTTTGGTTTTCTTAAGTCAGCACCAATAATGATAGTCTTCTTTCCAGAAATAGCATATACTGTAGCAAGATTTTTAGCGCAAAAGGTTTTTCCTTCACCACTAATTGATGAAGTAAATAACATTGTCTTACCAAAATTATGTTTAGGCAAGATGAATTCGATATTTGACCTAATATTTCTGAAGGATTCTGAAATCCTAGACTTAGGTTTTTCATTAACTATCAAATCAAAACCCGTATTATTACTGGCTACATAACCTAGATACGGAATTTTAGTATTTTTTTCGATATCGTTAGAGCTAGTTATTTTTGTATAAAACAGCTCAATAAGAGTAAATACTGTAAAGGGCAAAAATATTCCTATCAACAATGCTAGAATATTATTTTGTGATTTATTAGGGGAAACTAACACTCCTGATTGAATAATTGCTGGCTCTACAATTTTGGCATCTGACACATTCCCAGCACTTAATATGCCAGCCTCGGTTCTTTTAGTCATTAAAAGCAAATAGATGTTTTCACTCAATTCGTAATGTCTCTCAATATTTATGAGTTCCCTTTCGACACTAGGCAGTGTTTTAAGCATTTCTTCGGAGACTTTAATTCGCTTTGTCAAGTCGTTTATCAAGATACTATTCTTAGATTTCAAATTAGAAATCATATCATTAAGTGTACCTTTTAATCTATCAATCTTACCATTAAGCTCTGAAACAACAGGGTTTATAAGTGTACCGTTAGGATTCAGTAAATCTCTTTCTAGCTGTAAGTCAACTAACTGTGTAATTAAATCATTTAATAGGTTATTCGATATTCCATAAGAAACAGGAACAATTATATCTTCAAAGGATGATTTTTTGTTCAGATAATCTGAAAGATATTTGAAATATTTATTTTCAATTAAAAATTTAGATTTTTCATTTTGTAAATCTTTAATATCACCATAGAAATTTTCTGATTCGACACTTATTTGAACTACTCCATTATTTTTCTTGAAAATCTGTAATTGTGCTTCAATTAAATTTAAAGAATCCTTAATTTCTATTAATTGTTGATCTATAAATTTAATAGTGTTAGTAGAAACTTGATTTTTAGTATTTAAATCATCTTGAATATAATTTTCACAAAGCTTATTCAAAAACTCTGTTTCTTTAACCAAGTCCTCCCCTTCTATAGATATATTTATTATTGAAGCTTCCTTTGAAAGTCTATTAACTTTTATCTTGTCTTTGTAATATTTAGTAATAGAATGCGGGTTTTTAACCTTTACAATTAAAGCAGGATAATCATTAATCTTTTCTAGCTCAAAATAATCATTAAGAGATACAGAAAAAGAGCCATAAGAAGTATTTACTACTTCATCAAAATTGTAGGTCTTCTTCATCAACAAATCAGATTCAATAGAATATTGATATTGATTTATTAAATCAATATTAAATTCTTGCCCATATTTTTTATTAAAAATTAAAGGGTTAAATGTTATGGGTCTATACTTATAAGATTCTGCTGTTTTAATATTACCTTGTATAAAATACTCTACATCAAAACCCAAATCATTGATTGTTTTGTAAACCAAAGGATATGAGGTTATCATAAATATTTTATCAGAAAAATTTACCGAATTGAATCTTGATGTTTTTTCACCCAATACGGATTCTAGTGGATCTATTTCACTAGAAGAATTATTAACATTCATTTTAATTGAATTAGAATAAATGTTAGCTGAATATCTATTTATAAGTAATGAAACTAGTAATGATAAGGATATACTTACAATAAACCATTGCCAGTTTTTTAAAATTAAAAAAACAAACTTTTTAATTGGAATAAAATCTTCATCTAGTAATTTAGCCATATTAGTTTGTTGTAAGTAAAAAGTAAAGAGTTAAACTTGAAATGATTACCGAAATCCCTGATGACAAGCTATTAATTACGAAAAATCGTTTTTTAACAGGTTCTACCGTTATTATATCACCCGATTTTACAAAAAATTTCTCAGAGTTAGATACATTAGTATCCGTTAAATCTATAGTATAAACCTGTGGTTTTTTACCATCAAATCGAATAACTTTAATTTTTTTTCTGTTTGCAATTGAAGTAAATCCATCTACCATACCAATTGCATCGATAATATTCATTGAAGGATCCACGACATTTATCTTACCAGGGCTATTAACCTCGCCTAAAACAGTGATATTGAAGTTTAGTAAAACAACTTTAACAAAAGGGTTGGAAAAATAATTTTTCGATACATTTTTTATTGTTTTTTCTGCTTCCTGTATAGATTTACCTCGAACATATATCTCACCTAATATAGGGAGAGAAACAAAACCCGAATCATTAACTAAATAGCCATAAACATACGGATTAAGTAATTTTGAGTTTGAATTATCTTGACCTTTGTTGAAAAAATCATAATTAGTTGGTGTTAATGATTTTATTTCAACATATATCAAGTCACCATCAGATAATTCATTGACATTTTCAAAAACATTTATTTCAGAATCCTGTTTAACTTGAAAGATATCCAAGTCCTTGTTGGTAATACAAGACGACAATAAGAAAATAAATAATAAGTATGTTAAGGTATTTCTAAACATGTTTAGGTAATTAGTGTACTAGCAAATATAGTGGATTTCAATTTTTAAAGAAAGAAATACTTTCAGCAATTACTGTTTTAAGCTGATTTGAGAAAGAATTTTCATCAAAAGGGTGCTTTGCATTAAAAACATGATCTGAGTTTACCAACTTTAATAATTGAGAGTTATTAATATTAGTGTGTAAATCTTCTGCTTCTGAAAAGTCTACTGTTTGGTCCTCGTCACCGTGAATAATCAGAGTCGGTATAGTTAACATACGGCATGCATTAGGTATAGAAAAAAGCGACTTATTATTGATATAATCTTCGTAAAACTGATAATATAGTGGCATTTGCTGATTCGTTCTGCTATTAAAAACATAGACTACTCCCCTATCCTTCCATAGATTAACTTTATCATTTTCGATTCTTTTTTCAAAATCACTTACACTTGCCCATGAAACTAATTTTTTGACTTTTGTATTTGTTGAAGCTTTTAGGATGGAAATACCTCCTCCTCTACTATGACCTAATAAATATATTCTATCAAGATCAACTTTATCAGCTAAATTATTTGTTGCCCAATCAATAACACTTTCTAGATCTTCTAATTCAATAGAAAAATTATTACTACCAAAAGAATCTAAGTCAGTAAATTCTAATAAATTTTCATTTGAAACTCCATTGTGCGAAAAATTAAACTTAAGAAAATTCAGTCCAGATTGAGCAAAAATATTAGAAATCGCATTAAATGGCCCCCAATCTTTAAAACCCTTGAAACCATGACTAAAAATAACTAATGGATCCTGTATAGTTTTTGTAAAATTAATATCAAGAGTAATGTTTTTGTTTCTTTGGCTTGAGATAACAAAAGTTTTCATTGTGACGATTTTTATAATTTAACGAATTTATAAAAATGTTCGTTAGAATTTATAAAATATACTCCTGCTTTTAATTTAGTAACATCAATTATTTTTTCGTGTGTTGACAAGACAAGCGTTCCTGAAAGATTATAAATCTTCTTTAACCCATTGATAGAAATATTTATTTCATTTTCTGCTGGATTAGGATAGATGGTGTTTTTATCAAGGAATTTGCTATTTATTGACACTGTGTTATCTTCATAAACTTCAAATCCGTCAATTCCTGCTTCTACTAAATGATTGTATGGATTAAAATCGGTGACTTTAAATGAAATTGTCATTTCTGATGTTGGCTCAAGAAAATTAGAAACATTAATATTTTTCTCAATCCATTGGTTATTCATCTGACCTACAGTATAAGCTACCATTTTTGAAGTTATTCCATTAGAGATGAATACATTTAAAGAATCATCTCCGTCTGACCAACCGCTTCCGTTAGCAAACCATTCAAAATACTTTATAGCAGGGTTATTATACGAAGTCAAATCAAAAATAGGTGATGTTATTTGTGTATATCCATCATCCACATCGTCAGCTGTAGATCCGCCTCCGAGTGCATTACCAGTAATTAGTGCATTGATATAACAATCGTTATCAATATCATCACTAGGATTATAAATTTCATCGTCTTCAATTGTAGGGTTTGGGTTGCCTATCTCCCATATACCGCTTGAAGAATTTCCAGAAATAATCCAACCAAAATCAAAAGTAAAATCATCGTAATATGAATAATCTAAATGAAGAACTATTGGTAAACTATCATTTGAAATTGTTATCGTTTCACATTTTGTACGAAAACCCCAACTTCCATAATAAATTGAGTAGTCAGATTGATACAACGTATCAAGTGAAAATTCTCCATTTTGATTGGTTATTAAGGAATCTTCATAGAAACTACTTGATATAAACAAATTACAATTTGGAATCCCTACACCTTGACTATCTACAATTTTGCCCGTTTTTGAAAATGAATCTTTTGGCAACAGAGAAACGTTTTTAGTTACTATCTCGCCATTAATTAAGGTAACTTGTACAGTATCTGTGAAATAACCTTCTTTGCTATATTCAACGTCAAATGTATTGGCATTTTCTACTCCCATAAAGTAATTTCCTGACAAATTTGTTGATGAAGTTGTGACACTATACCATAAAATTCTAACCGAAGCATTTGATAATGAATTTCCTGAAAGTGAATCTTTTACTGTACCTTCTAAAAAGGCTGCTCTTTTATATTCAGGATCTAAAACTAATAATTGTCCAACTCCATTTGGACCACTATTAATTTCTGCCGAAAGCACTAACCCTGAAGGCAAATAGGGATATGCACCCCATGATCCGTCAAAGCCATCTCCTCCTCCTGCAAAAGCATCATAATGCCCTACTTCTACCATATTATTTGGGTGTGATATATCATGAATAACGATACCATCTCTATAATATGAAGTCACTAAAAAATCTCCGTATACGTGTGCATTATGAGGAATAACAGTTCCTATTTCTGGTGAAGATTGAATTCTGTCTATTTCTTGAATATTTTCTAAGTCAGAAACATCGTATGCTGCTATATATGCACCACTTTTCTCATCAGTTGTAAATAAAGTATTACCATCATCTGATATCCAACAATTATGAGTAAAAGCATTAGGCGTTTGATGAAAAGCTAGACTATCGTTAAATATTACAGGCTCAGCAGGGTTTGATACATCTATTGCGAAGAAGTTTCCTTCATATACAGCTGAACCCCATAATGTATCACCACGCGCCATACCATCGTGTAAATAGAAATTGTCAAAAATTCCTAAAACAGTTGGTAGAACAACATTTCCTTGTTCTAGTGAAACATTAGTCACATCTAAAATAAGAGCACCAGCATTATTTACGGAATTACCTCCAACATCACCACCAAATAAATAAGCCTTGCCAAATTCATCAATATAAATATTATGTGCTCTATTGAAGATTAAATCATTATTAATGTCTGTGGTTGTATAAAGATATGTATTTCCAGTCATATCATTTAGGTCAACAATCAACAAACCATCACTTCCTTCATCAGCTGTTACATATGCATAATGTTCCCATACTTTTATATCACGCCAAATGGATTGAGTTCCTGAAATAAAGAAAGATTCTGTAGGGTTAGCAGGGTCTGATAAGTCAACTACAGAAAAGCCATTCTGCAAACCAACTAAGGCATATTCTCTTCCCGTAGAATCGACATATCCCCAAACGTCATTACCTTCAGTACCCGCGTAATCTAATAAACCTACAAGTGAAATATTACTGCTACTTTGTGAAAATGCCGTCAGAGAAAATATAAGACAGGTGAAAATAAATAGCTTTTTCATAATATAAAAGTTTGGTACAAATATACTCAAATGGTTTTGAGTAAGTTTATAATTCGAGTTTGAACTGATTGTCAGTGCTATCTTCGTCAATAATTATTTTTGTATCAGATTCAGATTCTGTTTTAATTTCGTCAGATGAATCATTTTTTACAAAATCTTTATCTTTATTTATCTCCTCTACAACTTCTTCTTCATTCTGTTCAACTTCTTTTTCAATCAAACTGAGTTTGTGAATTTTCTTTGAGCTGAGTTTATTGCCTTGTGCTTTTTCACCTTTTACAGCGATAAAATCTTTAAGAACTAAATGCTCTTCTTTCCTATCTTTTCCTCTTTCCTTGACAAAGGAAATATTTAATTCTGGCGAAGGGTGAGAAGTTATTATTTCAAGAAAAGAACCTTTAGAGTCACTAATTATGGTTATGGACTTATCAGAATTAACAGGAATAAATCGCTTGACATAATAACATTCTTTTGAATTATCAAAATACACCGCCGTTAAAGGGTTTTCTGGCTTCCATTTTTCAATAAGAAGAATGTCATCATTAAAATGTCTACTTAAATCAAAGTTTAATAATTGAAGAACCCCTGATTTTTGAATAACAAGGATCTTATCATCTGCTTCAAATTCCCCTAAGTATTTGCCTCTTTCTTCTGTATTTAACTTGTTTATTAACTCATCAAAACAAATTTTTCTGGCTGATAAGGTAGAAACACCTTCTTCTTTTAGCTCTATCTTCTTAATGGGTGATTTGCAAACCAAATTACCCATTGATAATTTGCCTTTGATTGCTAGTTCAGAAAAATCTATATCTAATTTTAACTTTTTCAAACGTTGTAAAGCTCTTAAGTGTACGGTAACTTTTTCTGCCTCTCCATTTGGATTTGAAGTAAAATAAAGAACTTCTCCTTTTCCATTTTTAGTAAGATCGTATTCTTTATCTCTTGTCGAACTTGTTATATGAAAACGTTTCATATAGGAGTTTTTGGTTACTCCATTAGTGTAAATCATATTATAAGTTGTCCTATCATCTTTCTTTTTAAATACAGCTAGATGTATAATGTTTTTACCAACAAAAGTCTTTTTATCAACTTTAGTCACAACTACTTTTCCGTCTTTTCTGAATACTATTATTTCATCTATGTCAGAACAGTTGAATGCAAATTCATCTTTTCGCATACTTGTTCCTATAAAACCCTCTTCTTTATTAACGTAAAGCTTTTGATTTTTAGCGACAACTTTAGCGGCAATAATGTTGTCAAATGTTTTTATCTCAGTTCTTCTACCTCTTTTTTCACCGTATTTCTTTTTAAGGTTTTTAAAATAATCTATAGCATAATCAACAAGATTATCTAAATGATTTTTTATGATAGCTATTTGATCTTCTAGTTTCAGAATATCTTCATCCGCTTTAAAGCTATCAAATTTCGAGATTCTTTTAATTTTTATCTCTGTGAGCCTAACTATATCGTCTTTGTTAACCTCTCTTAAAAGATGTTTAATGTGTGGTTTTAATCCATCGTCAATTGCTTTAATAACGGCATCCCAAGTTTCACATTCTTCAATATCACGATAAATACGGTTTTCTATAAATATCTTTTCTAAAGATGAAAAATGCCACTTCTCTTGAAGTTCTTTAAGGTTAATTTCTAACTCTTTCCTTAGAAGCTCTAAAGTATTTTGAGTAGAAACTTGAAGCATTTCGCTCACCCCCATGAAACGTGGGGTGTCACTATCGATAACACATCCTAATGGTGATATTGCTAATTCACAGTCTGTGAAACTATAAAGAGCATCAATAGTTTTATCAGGAGAAACACCTGCTGGTAAATAAACCAATATCTCAACTCCCTCTGAAGTGTTATCGTCAATTTTTTTAATTTTAATTTTCCCTTTATCGTTGGCTTTTAATATGGAGTTAATTAAAGAAACTGTAGTTGTAGCATGAGGGAGCTCACTAATCTTTAAAGTTTTGCTATCAAGAACTTCAATTTTAGCTCTAACTCTTACCTTCCCTCCTCTTAAACCATCGTTATAATTAGAGAAGTCTGCCATTCCTCCATTTGGAAAATCTGGGTATATCTTTGGCTTACTTCCTTTTAAAATTTTAATAGAAGCATCTATTAATTCATTAAAATTATGTGGTAAAATTTTGGTTGATAAACCGACAGCAATACCTTCAACACCTTGTGCAAGAAGTAGTGGGAATTTAACGGGTAGTGCAACGGGTTCTTTACCTCTACCATCGTATGATGGAGTGAATTCAGTAATTTTTGAATTATATACAACCTCTAGAGCAAATTTGGATAATTTAACTTCTATATATCTAGCTGCTGCAGCACTATCACCAGTAAGTGTATTTCCCCAGTTTCCTTGTAAATCAAGTAGAATATCTTTTTGACCTATTTGGACCATAGCGTCATAAATAGAAGCATCTCCATGAGGGTGGTATTTCATTGAGTGTCCTACTACATTTGCTACTTTGTGGAATCTACCGTCGTCTAGATCTTTTAAAGCATGAAGAATACGTCGTTGTACAGGCTTTAAACCATCTTCAATCAATGGAACTGAACGTTCTAAAATAACATAAGAAGCATAGTCTAAAAACCAGTTCTTATACATTCCGTTTACATGAGAAATGTCTTGTGGTAAATCGTTATGTTCAGAGGTGTTATCCACTATTTATTACTTTTTAATTTTTCTTGTAAATCATTGTGCTGAATGCTAGATAAAAGAGAGATATTTATTTTACCACTTACTAATTTATCATTGATGTTTTGTCTAATGATAAGGGATTTCCTTAATCCAAAATGAGATATAGTAATATTTTTGTCGAATGGCTCATGAAGATTAATTATCATTTTTTTATTGAATTTATCTGAAAAGCTACTCATGACAATACAATCAGAGTATATTTTGACATTTTCAGCATTTTTTTCAATCTTGAAATTATTAAGACCAACCATTGACAAGAATATAGGAATAAATAAAGGAAGTAAAATGTATAAATAATTATCCTGAATATTATTTTGTATAGAACCATTGGTAAAAAATAAAAACAATAGAATGATTATATATCCTACCAGCATTGCTATGTATAAGCTCTTTACAAAATTGAGCTTATTTTCAAATGAAAACAAATCGTTATTCTTCATTACTAATATCTTTTTCAACTCTTAGATTTTCTATTATAAATTCTTGTCTTTCAGGCGTATTTTTGCCCATGTAGAATGAAAGCAAATCTTCAACACTCATTTTCTTACCAATAATAATTGGTTCTAAACGCATATCTTTTCCAATGAAATGCTTAAACTCATTAGGTGATATTTCTCCCAAACCTTTGAATCGTGTTACTTCAGGATTTCTACCAAGTTTGTTAATAGCATCTACCCTTTCTTGTTCTGAATAACAATAAACGGTTTCTTTTTTATTTCTGACTCTATACAATGGAGTTTCGAGGATATACAAGTAGCCTTCTCTTATCAGCTCAGGAAAAAACTGCAAGAAGAAGGTTATAAGTAATAATCTAATATGCATACCATCAACATCTGCGTCAGTAGCAATAACGACATTTTTATATCGCAAACCTTCTAAGCCATCTTCTATATTTAATGCTGCTTGAAGTAGGTTAAACTCTTCGTTTTCATAAACGATTTTTTTTGTCAAACCATAAGAGTTCAAGGGCTTGCCTTTTAAGCTGAATACAGCTTGAGTAATGACATCTCTGACTTTGGTTATAGAACCACTTGCTGAATCACCCTCAGTTATAAATAATGTGGTTTCAAATCGCCTATCATTTTTTTCATTATTCAGATGAACACGACAATCTCTGAGTTTTCTATTGTGTAGGTTAGCTTTTTTAGCTCGTTCTTTTGCCAACTTCCTAACCCCAGCTAATGCTTTTCTTTCTTTCTCTGCTTCAATAATTTTCTTCAAAAACAACTCTGCTGTTTCAGGATTTTTATGAAGATAATTATCTAGTTGTGTTTTTAAAAAATCATTGATAAACGTACGAATAGTAACCATTCCTGGCCCTATCTCATTTGAACCTAATTTTGTTTTGGTCTGGGATTCAAAAACAGGCTCAATTACTTTTATACTAACTGCCGCAACGATACTTTGTCGAATATCAACCGCATCAAAATTCTTGCCATAAAACTCTCTTACCGTTTTAACTACTGCTTCTCTAAAAGCTGCTTGATGTGTTCCTCCTTGAGTAGTATGCTGACCGTTGACAAAAGAATAATATTGCTCACCATAAGCTTTCTGAGAGTGAGTCATCGCCACTTCAATGTCTTCTCCTTTCAGGTGTAATACAGGATAAACTATTTTAGAATCAATATTCTGTTCTAGTAAGTCTTTTAAACCGTTTTCAGAATAAAATTTTTCACCATTGTAGATAATTGTTAAACCAGGATTTAGGTAACAATAATTCCATAGCATTTTCTCAACATATTCATTGAGAAAACGGTAATTCCCAAATATAGAATGATCAGGTGTAAAAGTAACCTTTGTACCTTTTCTGTTGGTACTAGATTCAATAGGAGAATCGTTAATAATAACCCCACTTTCAAATTCTGCTACTTTGGTTTGGTTATCTCTAACACATTGTATTTTAAAATGGCTTGACAGTGCATTAACTGCTTTTGTTCCTACACCATTAAGACCTACTGATTTTTTAAACGCTTTAGAATCGTATTTGGCACCAGTATTGATTTTAGATACACAATCAATAACTTTTCCAAGAGGAATACCACGACCATAATCTCGTATTGTAACCCTCTTGTCTCGAATGGATACTTCTATTGTCTTACCATTACCCATCACATACTCATCAATGGAGTTATCAATAACTTCTTTGATAAGAATGTATATACCATCATCGGCAGAAGAACCATCACCTAACTTACCAATATACATACCAGGACGAAGGCGAATATGCTCTTTCCAATCTAACGAACGGATATTGTCTTCTGTATATTGATTTTCTGCCATTAACTATCTTTAAATTTCCTAAAAAAATATAGGATTGTAAAAGTAAAAAAAACACCTTTCATGAAATCCTAAAGCACACCAACTTTATTAACAGAGTTTTCAACGAAGAATCTGTATATTTGGGCTCTATTTTCAACCTCATGATGCACTATCTTTTTTCATATACCAAAGCTCACAATCACTTCATTGATATTGACTTAAAAGTTAAAACAAATGGAGCAAATCTTCTCACTTTTCAGCTTCCATCTTGGAGGCCAGGCAGATATGAATTAGCCGATTTTGCTAAAAATATTCAGAAATGGAATGCTTTTGATGAAAATGGGCTTGAACTAGTCTCTAGAAAAACAACAAAAGACCGTTGGGAAGTCGATTGTAATGGTATTAATGAAGTCACTGTTACGTATAATTATTACGCAAACGTTTTAGATGCTGGTTCTTCCTATTTGGATGAAAATCAGCTTTATGTAAATCCAGTGAATTGCTGTTTGTTTGTTGTAGGAAGAGAAAATGAAGAACATCAAGTTGAACTAGATATTCCAGATGACTACAAAGTAGCATGTGGCATGAAAATCAATGACAAGGGTTTTCTTACAGCAAATAGTTTTGATCAATTGGCCGAATCACCATTCATAGCTTCAAATAGTATGCAATATGCTAATTATGATGTTAATGGCGTAATTTATCATCTATGGATTCAAGGGCCTTGTAATCCAGATTTAGATAGGTTATCTAAAGATTTTAAAGCATATACCATAGAGCAAGTTGAAAATTTCGGCACACTTCCTGTGGATGACTATTATTTCTTATTTCAAATCACACCATACAGAAGTTATCATGGGGTAGAACATACTAACTCCACAGTCATTTTAATGGGAAATACCGAAGATGTATTTGATAAACATTACGATAACATTCTAGGAATTTGCTCTCATGAGCTTTATCACACTTGGAACATAAAGGCTATTAGGCCTCAGGAAATGCTGCCTTACGACTACTCTAAGGAAAACTACTCAAGACTTGGATATGTAGCAGAAGGTGTTACCACTTATATGGGAGACCTTATGCTTAAGAGAAGTGGTGTATTTAATTGGGGGCAGTTTATTAAAACACAAAACGAAAATTTAAAACGCCACTATGAAAACGATGGAAGACATAATATGTCGGTCGCAAATAGTGGCTTTGACTCTTGGCTTGATGGCTACTCTTTAGGAATACCCAATAGAAAAACCTCTATTTATGCCGATGGCGCTTTAAATATGCTCATGATTGATTTATTCATCATAGAGCATTCTGATGGCAAACACTCTCTTAATGATGTTATGAAACGCCTTTATGATGACTTTCTAACAACAGGATATACAGAAGACGACTTCCAAAATTTATGTGTAGAATATGGCGGATTGAACGTTAGTGAAGTGTTTAGTAATCACATCTATGGAATTGAAGACTATACTGAATCTTTAAAGTCTGCAATGAAAATAGTTGGTTTTGAATTAGTTAAGACAAACAACCCTAATCCATCTGCCAATAAGTTTGGTTTCATATCCATTGTAGAAAACAACAAGCATATCATCAAGAAAATTCAAAATCGCAGCATTGCCGATAATTCAGGAATAGCTGTTGAAGATGAAATACTAGCTATTGATGGTAAAGAAATTAAAGGGCAAAAAATAAGCGACCTCTTGAAAGACTCCAAAGGTTTGGTAAAAATGACAATCAAAAAACGCTTTAACACTGTTGATGTGAACTTAGAATGCGGACACTACTACCCTATTTATTGTTTAGAAAAACAAGACAAAGCAAGTGAAAAGCAATTGATGTACAGAGCCGTTTGGGCTAAATAATTTACTAATGGCAAATATTAAAAATTACCTTTCTCTCATAAAATTTAGTCATACCGTTTTTGCATTACCTTTTGCAATTATTGGCTATTATTTAGCTAGTAGCCGATACGGTTTCGATTGGAGCATATTGATTTATGTTCTTTTATGTATGATTTTTGCCCGTTCTGCTGCTATGGCTTTCAACAGATATATTGATAGAGATATAGACCTAGAAAATCCTAGAACAGCCCAAGTTAGAGAAATACCAAACGGCACAATAAAACCAAAATCTGCTTTATTATTTGTCATTTTAAACTGCTTAGCTTTTATACTAACAACTTATTTCATTAATAGTCTGTGTTTTCACCTCTCACCTATTGCTCTACTAGTGATATTAGGGTACAGTTATACCAAACGATTTACAGCTTTATGTCATATTATTTTAGGCTTAGGTTTATCATTAGCTCCCTTAGGTGCATATTTAGCGGTATCCGCTGAATTTGCAATTTTACCGATTCTTTTTTCTATATCCGTTTTATTTTGGGTGGCAGGTTTTGACATTATTTATTCATTACAAGACGATACCTTTGATAGTCAGCATAAATTGCATTCTATTCCTGTAGCCTTAGGACGTAAAAATGCATTGCTAATGAGTCGTTTTTTACATCTATTAACTGCTTCTAGCCTATTGTTAGCAGGTACTCTTTTTGAAACTCAATTATTATATTGGATTGGCTATTCTATTTTCACCCTATTGTTAGCGTATCAGCACAATATAGTGTCTGAAAAAAACTTGAGTAAAGTAAACATAGCATTTTTCACAACGAATGGAATAGCATCTATTATTTTTGGTGTTTTTGTCGTTATAGAAATACTTATCTAAATCCTCTTTTTTTCTTAATTTCGCTCATTCAAATCCCAAGGTTTATGGCAAAGAAAAATAATGATTCACAAGAATTAACATTTAATGATTTTAAATCATCTGTACTAAGGGATTTTAAAATTGCATGCGAGAGCAGAGAAATTAGTTTGATGGGAAGGCGTGAAGTTCTTTCTGGCAAAGGGAGTTTTGGAATTTTTGGTGATGGTAAAGAATTGGCACAGATAGCCTTAGCTAGGTGTTTTAAGAAAGGGGATTTCAGATCAGGTTATTATAGAGATCAAACTCTAATGATGGCCTTAGGAGAGTTAAATATCAATCAGTTTTTTGCTGCTTTGTATGGTCATGCCGATATAGATGCCGAACCGCAATCTGGCGGAAGGCAAATGGTAGCCCACTTTTCTACACAATCATTGAATGCAGATGGTAGTTGGAAAAAATTAACTGAACAATACAATTCAGCATCTGACATTTCGTGTACTGCTGGTCAAATTACTCGACTAGTAGGATTAGCACAAGCATCAAAAGTTTATAGAGAAAATGAATTACTTAAAACTTGGGATAATTTTTCTAAATCAGGAGATGAAATAGCTTGGGGTACAATAGGAAATGCTTCTACTTCAGAAGGTCATTTTTTTGAATCTATAAATGCTGCTGGGGTTTTACAAATTCCAATGGTAATTTCGGTATGGGACGATGGTTATGGTATTTCTGTTCATAGCAAACACCAAACTACTAAAGAAAATATATCTGAGATACTTAAAGGGTTTCAAAGAGATAAGAAGAATAAAGGCTTTGAGATTATTAAAGTAAAAGGATGGGACTATCCTGCTCTTATTGAAGCTTATGAAAAAGCTGAAAAAATTGCTCGTAATGAGCACGTACCTGTTCTAGTACATGTTACCGAAATGACACAACCTCAAGGCCATTCTACTTCAGGTTCTCATGAAAGGTATAAATCTAAAGAACGTTTACAGTGGGAAACAGACTTTGATTGCATAGAATTGTTTAAACAATGGATCGTTTCAAATTCAATAGCTTCAGAAGAAGAGTTAGATGTTCTAAGGTCTAACATTAAGAAAGAGGTATCTAAACAAAAAAACAAGGCCTGGAAAGCCTATCAAACACCAATTATTGAAGAACTTAACAGAGCTATCAGCCTATTGGACAATCTTATTAATGAAAGCCCAAATGGAGTATTCATCAAACCGATTAAAGAAAAGTTAGAGTTTGATGCTAAACTTAATCCTCATCGCAAAAACATTTTTAGCGCCATTCGTTCAGCTTTACGCCTTGTTAGAGGTGAAAATGGAAACGCAAAAACACAATTAAAAAGTTTATTATCTGAATGGAATTCGCAAAATCAAGAAAGGTACAGTTCTCATTTGTACAGTCAGTCTACACAAGCTATAAATAGCGTTAAAGCTGTTGAACCTAAATACTCCAATGATTCTGAAGAAGTGGATGCTAGAATAATTTTAAGAGATAACTTCGACTCTATATTATCTAAAAATCCAGAAGTACTGATTTTTGGTGAAGATAGTGGTCAAATAGGAGGTGTTAATCAAGGGTTGGAAGGTTTACAACAAAAATTTGGCGAACTCCGAGTATCTGACACAGGTATAAGAGAAGCTACTATTTTAGGTCAAGGAATTGGCATGGCTATGCGTGGACTTAGACCTATTGCAGAAATTCAATATCTAGATTACCTTTTGTATTGTTTCCAAGGAATGTCCGATGATTTATCTACCCTTCATTATAGAACCAAAGGAAAACAAAAAGCACCATTAATTATCCGAACAAGAGGTCATAGACTAGAAGGTATATGGCACTCTGGCTCACCAATGGGCATGATGTTAAACGGCTTAAGAGGTATGCATGTACTTGTACCTCGAAATATGACTAAAGCTGCCGGTTTTTATAATACATTGTTAGCAAGCGATGAACCTGCCATAGTCATAGAATGTTTAAATGGATATCGTTTAAAGGAAAAATTACCGGCTAATTTAGGTGAGTTTACAACGCCTGTTGGTATTCCTGAAGTTACTAAACAAGGGACTGACATTACTCTAGTAACTTACGGCTCTACTTGGAGATTAGTGACAGAAGCTGCCAAAGAGTTAGAAAAAGTTGAAATTTCTTGTGAAGTAATTGACGTTCAATCATTATTACCATTTGATGTTAACCACTCTATCGTTGAGAGTCTGAAAAAGACCAATAAAGTCTTGTTCATAGATGAAGATGTGTCGGCTGGTGCTACTGCCTTCATGATGCAAAAAGTAATCGAAGAGCAAAAAGGTTATTTCCATTTAGATAGCGAACCTAGAACACTATCTGCTAAAGACCACAGACCTGCTTACGGTGAAGATGGTGATTACTTCTCTAAACCTAATACTGACGATATTTTCGAAAGTGTTTATGCTATAATGCACGAACACAACCCTACAAAATACCCCAGTCTTTAGATGAAGAAAACAACCGAACAAGACTCAAACCATAATCATCTTGAAAAGATGAATACCCTCAGTTTGTTGCAAGGGATTAATCAAGAAGATAAAAGTGTTGCTACAGCAGTTGAGCAAATTATCCCACTATTAGAACCTTTAATTGACAGTATTTACTCTAGAATGATACAAGGTGGTCGCTTGTTTTATATTGGCGCTGGCACATCAGGCCGATTAGGCATAGTAGATGCTTCTGAATGCCCACCTACTTTTGGTGTTTCTCATGATTTAGTCATTGGCATTATTGCTGGTGGCGATTCTGCCATTAGAAAAGCTGTTGAGTTTGCCGAAGACGACCGCCAACAAGCCTGGAAAGACTTATTAGATTATAACATAAACGATACGGATACAGTCGTTGGTATAGCTGCTTCTGGCACTACACCTTATGTAATAGGAGGATTAGAAGAATGTAATAAAAACAACATTTTAACGGCTTGTATTACATGCAATGCTGCCTCGCCCCTTTCAAAAGCTGCCAAACATTCTATTGAAGTGGTTGTTGGTCCTGAATTTGTTACTGGTTCAACACGAATGAAAGCAGGTACTGCTCAAAAACTAGTATTAAATATGATATCCACTTCTGTAATGATTAAATTAGGCAGAGTGAAAGGAAATAAAATGATCGATATGCAGTTGAGTAACAACAAATTGGTTGATAGAGGTACGCTTATGGTAGTTAAAGAAACAGGTTTGGATTACGACTCAGCAAAACAATTATTAAACGATACAGGAAGTGTAAGAGCTGCTGTACAAAAACACCAGAATAATGGATAAACAGAAATTAGCAAACGGTATGATGTGGATTTCAATGGCTATCTTCTTCATTTTCACTGCTGCCATTACGATTTTTATTGCTGACAGCAAGGACAGTATAGCGCTTAAAGGGCTTGGAATCTTCTTTATCTTATGCTTGTTTTTCTTTGCCTATAAAGGACTTAAAACTACACTCGATGCTTTCTTTGATAAGAAAAAATAAATCAATCTAAAGTCGTTTTATCTTGAGGAAATAGCCAACTAAACGGCACTCTTAAAGTGGCAGAGCTTTCATTGGCTTAAATTTTGGTGACTTAAAAGGGTACTCCTAAGAATACTTAACAATACATGTTGCTTAGATATAAAAAACTGTTTTAATTTTGGCTACTACTAAAACGGATTAGTTGCCCAAACGTTGAGTTCTGTTATAAAGCCTTTGTCTTCCATTTCTAGAATAGATACTATAGAATGTCCTATTTCTTTAGGAGATAGTTTGTTGTGTTCTTCTGCCCTTTCCTTTCGCTCTTGGTTATAAAAAGCCGTAGTTACCTCACTTGGATTAAGTTGGCACACTCTGATATTGAAGGGTCTAAGTTCGGCTTGCCAACATTGGGTTAAGGCACGAACAGCAAACTTAGATGCGGCATATACACTACCCCCAGCAAATCCTTTCACACTAGCCGATGAACCAATGTTAATAATAGTTCCACTTTGTGCCGATTTCATTAGTCCAATGATTTCTTTAGATAATAAGGACAAACCAAATACATTAGTGTTAAAAATTAGCTCAAAATCATTTTGAGTCACTTCATCAATTTTTTGAAATGTACCAAGTCCAGCATTATTAATCAAAGCGTCTACTCTACCATCTAGTAATTCAATACACTTTTGAGCATTTGCGGCAACATTATCTAAATCCGAAATATCAAAAACTAGACTTTGTGCACCAGAGAACAAAGCCGCTTCTTTTAAGCGATTATCCGACCGCCCTGTTATAAGTACTTTGGCTCCTTTATCAACCAACATTTTAGCTGTTGCTCTGCCTATTCCTAAGCTACCGCCTGTTAGTATAATGTGTTTTCTCTCTAAGTTCATATTAATCTAATAAAATTGATTTTTCTACAGTTCCATTTTCATAAAAATAGAATTGAATTTGATTGTGTTGTGGATTCGTTATTCTACCTTGAATATCTCGAATTTGATTGAGTCTTTTGTCCGTTGGTTTTTTTTCCTCAATCTCAGTTACAAAAGGCCACAAACGCATGCCAACAGGATAATGATCAGAAATACAATTGTCATATCCATAAAAACCATTTGTAAAATAGTCTGCCATCTTTATAGTAGTAGCATAATTATAGGCATTATTGAACTCATCAAATAATTCATTAGTAATAAGGATATGATCCAAGTGAGAAGGCCAATTAGGAAATGACCAGTGAGAGTTTGGCAAATCCAAAACAGATATATCAGCAAAAAGATAACTGTCCGAATCATCTAACAAAGATTGAAAAACATTATTTGATGTATTATCCTCTAACAAATCGTTATAATCACCCAATACAATTACCTTTTCATTAGGGATATAACTATCGATGTAGGTTTTGATTTGATTAACCGCTTGTAGCCTTCTATTCTCCTCATCGGAACTATCATTTGTATTCAAGCTACCATCTCCACAACATTTAAGATGAACGTTTATCAAAAAATAACTAGATCCATTAAAAAGTAATTCTAATAAAAGAGGAGGACGTCCAGCAAATATATTATTGTAAGAAGATGAGGCATAAATGGAGTTCAAATTTACCACTTCAATATCCTTTTTAACTAGGTATGCCAAAGTCAAGTTATTGTAATTTTCAGGAATAACATAGGCTTGATAGTCTTCTAGCAAATCATCTAACTCTTGTAGTGCGTCAAGATCATCAATCTCTTGCAAAGCATAAACGTCGGCATTGAGTGAACTTATGGCCAAAGCAGTAGAATCAATAGTGGTTTGGTTATTTTTTGGAAAAAACTCCAAATTCCAAGTCACAACTTCAAAGGAACCTACGCCACCAAATGTAAGGTCCGAAAGACTTTGAGAAAAAGTGTTAGAAAAAAGGAAAAATAAACTAAGGGTTAAGATTTTTTGCATAGAACAAATTTACAACTAAAAGCATTATGAAATGCTAAGGATATTCTTATTAATTTAGCTTGTTATAAAACTTATCCTTTATGAACCATCTTTTCCTATCTTTATTTGGTGTTTTCTTCTTCTTATTTTTCATTAATACTAATGGGCAATCGCTTAGTAATTTGAGCTTTGGTAACGATAATACATTCGATGTAATTACGTGGAACTTAGAAACCTTTCCTAAAGTAGATGGCACAACAGAAGATTATGTTTCTGATATCATCATAGAATTGGAGTCTGAAGTAATAGGCTTTCAAGAAATAAACGATATGGATGCTTTCAATGCTATGATGGCTTCTACCAATGGTTACACAGGATATGTGCTAGATGCTAATTATGGCGGTATTAATCTGGCTTATGCTGTTAAAAATGATATTACAGTTATTGACGATTACGCTATACTATCGTCTAACAACTACAATTATGCTTTTGCAGGAAGGCCACCTTATTTGATTCACGTAGAAAAAAACAACATTGAATATTATGTAATTAACGTCCACCTCAAATGTTGTGGAGATGGCAACCTTAATACCTCTGATTCTTCTGATGAAGAAAACAGAAGACTAGTGGCCTTGAACCACATTAAATCCTATATAGACAACAATTTAAATGATGAAAATGTATTGGTAATTGGCGACTATAATGACGAACTGACGGATGACGAAAGTGATAATGTTTTTCAAAACTTCATTGATGATAGCGATTATCAATTTGCAGATATGGAAATAGCATTAGGTAATCCACAAAACTTCTCTTTTCCAAACTGGCCAAGCCACATTGACCATATACTTATTACTAATGAAATATTCGATGAATTCAATTCAACAGTAAGCGATGTAGCTACCATTCAGGTTGATAATTATATCAGTGGCGGATTCAACTCTTATGACAATAATATTACAGACCATATGCCCGTAGGCATTAGTTTAGTTTATGCTAACGGTTGTACCGACCCATTAGCCCTTAACTTCAATCCTGATGCTTCAATAGACGATGGATCTTGTACCTACGACACAGGAAATGATGATATTGTTCTCTTTTTCTCCGAATATGCCGAAGGATCTTCAAACAACAAATACCTTGAAATATATAATCCTTCATCTTCATCGGTAAGTTTAGATAACTATGCCATGGCTTTGGTGGTAAATGCTCCAGCACAAGTAGGAGTTTATGACTCTTGGCATTACTTCGATATTGGTTCTAATGTGCCTGCTAATGGTGTTTTTATTGTAGCTCACGCCTCTTCAGACCCAACAATACTCGCATCGGCAAATATGACTACTACGCATCTCAGTAATGGTGATGATGGCATAGCTCTAGTATATGGAACCCAACCTTCAACAAACTCTAACCCAACAGTTGGAGGATATATAGTTGTTGATAGAATCGGTGATTGGAATGGTGACCCTGGAAGTGCTTGGCCAGTAGCTGGTGTATCAAATGGAACAAAAGACCATACATTAGTTAGAAAATGCTCTGTTAGTCAAGGAAATGATAACTGGGAAGAATCAGCAGGAACAAATTTAGAGAACTCCGAATGGGAAGTATTGTCAAATAACGATTGGAGTAATTTAGGTAGTCATTATCAACCCTGTGAAATAATCATTCAAGGCTGTACCGATCCTGCTTCAATAAACTTTGATGCCGATGCAACAGTAGACGATGGCTCTTGTATATGTTGTTACTTCGGTTGTACTGATGAATTAGCAATAAACTATAACCCAAACGCTTATTTTAATAATGGTAGTTGCGAATATATATCAGGGTGTACTGACTCATCAGCAACGAATTATGTCCCTCAAGCAACATTATATGACGGAAGTTGTTTGTACCCTGATAACCCTTGTGACAATGCTCCAACTGGCTTAACTGTTAATAATATTATTCACAATAGAGTTACATTTAATTGGGATCAGCCTAGTGCTTTACCCTCTTATTACATGATTCGCTATCGTATTCAAGGCCTATCGTCTTGGACCGTTATTTCTGCTGGATCTCAAAATACAAACCCCTACTCTGGTGTTTCAAGAACACGGTATTTCTTAGAAGATAATACAACTTATGAGTGGTCTATTCGAGCAAGGGTAGTCAACCCAAGCGGCAGTACAGAATGCCAATCGGATTGGTCTGAAAATGCAACATTTACCACTTTACCTTCATGCCCCAACCTTGAAAACCTATCCGTTGAAACAGAAGCAAATTGGGTAACATTTACGGCCAATGAACCAAGCGGTGATTGGCAAATATGGCAATCCAAAGGAAAAATCCGAGAGTCTGGCACATCTAACTTTAGATACGTTAATGGTGGTAATTCTATTGACGTTTTAAAAGGCAACTTCACTCCTAATACTTCCTATGAATGGCACACCAAAGCATGGTGTACAGGAAATAGTGATGAAAATGGAATATCCGATTCACAATACCATTCTGGCTGGGGAAGTTTTATTCCATTCACTACACAAGATAACTGTGATAAAATACCAAACAACCTAAGCACAACTAATAATAGTGCTAATACAGCAATAACTATGTCATGGGACACTCCTACTAGCGGACAACCAGACCATTATTTTTTAGAACTTACCAACCTAACAACTGGGCAAGTATGGGCGTGGAATAATCTTTCAGGCTCTTCAAATACTAAAACTAAGTTTGGCCTATCTGCTGGTGATTACTGTTGGAGAATTAGAGGTGCTTGCGGTACTAATGGCACTTCATGGGCTACACCTTTTACAGCATATCAATTTTACGCTTTGGGAAGCAATAGAATAAATACCTCATTAGAAAATATTTATGTTTATCCTAACCCCTCTAATGGTATATTTAATATTTCAGTAACACTTCCTAACATACAAAATGTTGATATTAAAATTATTAACCCAATTGGTCAAGAAGTAGTTACTATTACTAAAATCAAAACAGATTCTTTTGAGCATGATTTGAATTTAATGGATTTTCCAAAGGGTTTTTATATTCTTTCAATTAATACAGCTTTCAATATTTCTAGAATTAGACTCATTTTTCACTGATAAATCGACCTTTAAGCTCTTTTTTTAAAATAATTATTTGTACTTAATATGTACTTATTTTGATAGTATATTATCTTAATTTTGTATAAAATTTCGTCTAAACACAAGTTAGCTATTTTAATCAGATAGTTTAATTTATATAACAATGAGAAAAAAAAACCTTAGCTCGAAAATCAAAATGTTACTTTTAATGTATTTGTATTATCAGATAATAATACTTTATGTTATAGCTCTTATTGTTTTAATAAGCACAAACGGCATGATAAGTATTAGCATTAAAAGCAATATTTTATTATTTCTTATTCCTGCAGTAATACCCATACTACTATCCATTATTGGGGTAAATCAAATTTCTATATACTTTAGTGATGATTTGATAAAAATTAAATCTACCAATGTTTTTTTATGGTTTTCAAAGAACCATATTAGCTATATTCAAATACCTAAATCATCAAAAATTAAAACCTCTGAAAAATCTAAATATTTAGGACTCAAGAAAGAGTTAAAAATTACTACATTATCAAAAAACAAACATATAGTAAACGTATCTATTCTTAACAAAAAAGAAAGGAAGAAACTAATTGATAGTATACTAAGTATGAAAATAGATTGATTAGATGTCGAGTAGTAAAAACACATATTTTTTTGAAGAACTTAAAAGTATTACTGAAAAGAAAGTAAAATTTAAAATTAATAATTTAGGCAACTGCAAACTATTATCAGAAATTATTCTTGAGACAATTGATGAATACATAAATTATAATACATTTAGAAGAATTTATGGACTTGCTCCAGATGTTAAAACACGTACAAAAACTCTAGATAAATTAGCTCGATTTAATGGTTATAAAAATTATTCGCATTTTATTCAAACCTATTCTTTTAAATATAGACTTAAAATTTCAGACCGTATTTATAAAACCAATGAAAAGGAGTTATTACACTTAGTAAAAGATATCAGAACAAGTTCAAGTGATGTATTGAGTTTATTAACTCTTCTTATTCGTGAACTTATCTACAACAAACAATTTGAAGATTTAAATAAAATTTTCAAACAAAAAGAATTAAAGTATGATAGTTTTAGCTATCACGAGATCTTAAACTTAGGAAATTCTGTTGGAATCATTTTTAGAAAGAATAATGTTGTAAATAAAGAGTTACTTCAAAACATTAATTTTTTAAGAATTGTTTTTTTAATTTTTGTTGATTACACCAACTTGAATAAATACTATGGTGAATGGGCAAAATATGTCAATGAAACAACAAAGAATAAAGAGATTAAACTCTTTACCTCTGCCTTAATGGAGCTTAATAGCTATATGAATAATTCAGCTGTTGTCGATAAATTTGATAATTTGGCATTCAGCTCAGAATTCCACCCTGTTTTATGCAGTCGTTTGTTGTCCGTAAAAATCATGGCTAACAATTACGATGATATTGAAGATTTACTAAATCGATATTCCAGCAAACATGAAATAATGGAGAAGAAAAATCTCGATTATTTCCTCGAAATTATAGTACAAGCATTGATTTCTAAAAATATGGATATTATGAAATATATTATTAATTACTTCCATAACGAAAATCAATTATTCAATAGTGACTACAAATTATTTTATTTGAATTATTATTATTTAATGTGCACTTATTACTATAAAATAACCAAAGTAAAGAGTCTTGAGAAAAAATTCTTCAAGCAATTTTCTTTAGATGAAATAAGATATAGTTATGAAGATATTGCAATGGTTTTTTTACTGATATATAAATATTCTATTGAGAAGGATTTAAATGAAAAACAGAAGATAAAAGCTGAGTATATTAAACTTCATAAATTACTTAATTATAAGAAGTTTTCTATATCATATATTGACAACTATTTTATTGAAGATAATTAATCTACAAAAGAATTCCATAAACTTTCTAAAGAGGTTTTAGAAACTTTGTGAGACAATATTAAATAATTATAGGATTAGAATTGATAAAGCATTATTCAATGCTTAAAACCCAACTATCGTATTCAAAACTATCTCTTAGTTGACGAATCTCATTTATATTATTAGATTTCATAGCATATAAATAATACATATTATTTCTTAATAATATGTTGGATGGGCTGATCTCTATAAAGTTGGCAAAGGATTCTGAATTGGATTGACTTGAAAATACACCTACTATAAGGTAATGATTAATGTCAGAGTCATTATCGACAGCAAGAGCATCTATTGTTTGAATCTCTACTATTTCATCATCAATGTCATTTTCATTTTCTAATGATTCTTCTTCTATTTCTGTCTGCTGTATTTCAGTAAAATCTTCATCTTTTAGCGAAGAAGTATAATTTATACTATCTGGATTAAAATCAAAGAAGCCTAGTATATATTCACTATTATCTTTTACTTCATTTACATCATTATTAACGCTAGCAACTGGTTCTAAAACTTCAACTTGATTTTGGTTTGGAATAATAGTATCAGGTTCATCGCTTGTAATAAAATCAATTAATGACACTAATGAGTCATTGCTAATGGCTTGTTTATTGTTGAACTGAAATTTTATTCCAAACATTAAATCTATCTGATTATCTGTCTCATTACTAGAAGGTATATCTCTTTGGTTGTATATATTAACATTGTCGAGTAAATCATTAGTATTTTTTCTGTAGTGAGACTTTACAAAAATTTCAAAATTATCTACTAGTTGATATGAACATTCAATCGTTGGGCCAAAACTGAAATAATTTAAATTGTAATCCTCTAATTGATCAATATTTAATTGTGACATATCTGTCTCGAAATTATTTTCTGAAAAATAACCTAATTCATTCCATTGATCTATTTCAAAATCGGAATATAAAATACCTCGATTATTTTCCAAATTAGTAGAAATGGAATATTGATTGAACCCTAATTCTAAGCCTAAACTAAACTTTAATTTATCTTGTTCAATTAATTCATGACTGTATGCTATATAAGCACCTTGTACTTCAGTTATATAGTTTTTATACAAATCTTGTTGTTCCAGAAAATTGCCATCATAACTGAAACTAGAATTTAAATATCCAAATTGAAGTTCGTACTCACCTTTGTTAAGCGACAACCCAATTTTATTGGATAATTTTTCAGTTTTCGAATCTATATCAAAAAATAAAATAGATGCTCCTTTAGAATAATTTAGCTTAACATCTTGTGCATTAGACAAGAGGCAAAACAAAAAATAGACAGAAAATAATAAATACTTCATACGATAATCATTCTAGTTTTAAATAAAAGTAATTCCAAACTCTACCCTTCTGTTTTTTTGCTTATTCAAATCAGAATCATTAGGAACTATTGGCTTTGTTTCACCATAAAAATCAATGATTAATCTTGATTTAGAAACACCCATTTTTGTGATGTGATTTCTTACAGCTTGTGCTCTTTTAGCTGAAAGACTAAAGTTGTATTCATTAGAGGCATCACTATCTGTGTGACCTGAAATGATAAGTAACATATTTTTATTACCTAAAAGTAACTTTCCAATATTTGAAAGGTAAGGTAATGAGGATTGCTTTAAATCAGAGGAGTTTTTATCAAACTCCAGATTAAACATTGCATCGGCAACAGTTGAACTATCCTCAAGACTTAAGATTGGACACCCTCCATTCATTAAATCACCAATTGTATTTGGGCAGTTATCTTCAGAATCCCTTACTCCATCATTGTCAAAATCTGGGCAACCATTAGCTGATTTACTTCCATATTCGTTAGGACATTGATCTTCTTCATCTATAACACCATCGTTATCTGAATCTTTAAATACTTCTTCTTCAGTTATTACTTCTTCTTTTTTAATTGGAGCAACTTCTTCTTTGGCAGAAACGACATAACTTAATGTTAACTCACTAGTTCCAACAGAATAAGATGAAACTTCGCTTGAGTTAAATTCTTGACTAATCAGAGATGTGATACTTCCGAAGTTTAGTCCTAAAGTTACTAGAGGACCAAAATCACTATCTTCAGTGAAGTTTCCTTTATATCCGAAACCAATTGTTAGTGCATTTTTGTAAGACAAATTAAGATTTAAGTCAAATTGTGACAAACCACTTTCTGCTTCTTTATATAAGATAGAAGGTTTTAGATCAACAAAAGAACTTACCATATAATTGTAAGTCATGAATGCGTAGTAATTCTTTTCTATAATATTCTCTTGATTTGTAAAGCCTAAATCTGATTCTAGCAAACCATCAACAGATATACCACATAACAATGAATTGTGGTTATATGTTAAACCAAATGACGAATTTGGCGACCAATTATATTTGTTATCAAAATATTGAAAGTCAATTGGCGATATATTCTGAATTTGATTATTCTGAAAACCACCAGACAAACCAAAAAATAATGAAGATTCATCATCAATAGCTACACGCCTACTATAACTGACATTAAAACCACTTTTAGTAATATTTCCAGAATTATCACTAAAAATACTGACTCCAACACCGTCATCAGCAAACCCTTTATTTATTGAAAGTGATGAACGACCTATATTGGCATCAGTAAACTTATACCATTGTTGTCGTGCATTCAAACGAATCGATGTATTTTGGTCATAGCCAACCATACTTGGATTTAAAAGCGTTATATTTTCATAGTAATGAGATATTAAAGCGCTTTGCTGTCCAAATCCTACAAATGGCAATAAGGTAAGTATTAATATAATTTTTCTAATCATTATTTCAGAAGTGTTATTATTCCTGTTAAATCGTTAAACAAAGTGTTATTAAACTTGATAATGTAATAGTAGTCTGCACTAGGAACTAAATTTCCATTTAAATCTGTACCGTCCCATTTTGGGTTCACAGATTTTTGATTGTATAACATTGTTCCCCATCTGTTGTATATAAACAGCTCTACATTTTCATAAAATGCTTGTGCTGGAGCAAACTCATCGTTTATACCATCATAATTTGGAGTAAATGTTGGTTCAGGAACGATACATCCATAGCCCCCTTCGTGAGTTATAGTAATGGTAGTATCGTATGTACAAATCGAATCGTAATTGATTGTCAAGATGTAATCGCCAGCAGATAAATTGTCGAATAAAAGCTCATTTGTCGTACTATTTTGATAAGATGATGTGCCATCAGTCAATTGAACAAAATAGTTGCCGTCTTGTGGAAAATCGACATTCAAAGCACCGTTGTTGGTATATTCACATTCAGTAAGAGTAACAGCAGTAAATACATTTAATTCCAATGCACTCTCAATAGATACAGTATCGGTTTTAAAGCAACCCTTATTATCAACTACAGTAATGATATAGTCATTCGGACTTAAGTTTGTGTTTTCTATTCCTGATAAATTTACATCAGACCAGAACACTTCAAATGATTCTTGAAAATCTAAAATAGATGTAATGATTTGTCCATCATTAGCGTTTGTACAAGTTTCATTAAATACAACTTGACTAATAACTATTTCTTTTGGTTCTGATATTTCTATCTGATCATCAAAAGCACAACCATTAGAATCTGAAACGCTTATGAAATAAGTGTCAGCCGCCAAGTTAGAAACAGTACTAGAATCTGAAATTAGTATTCCGTTAACATCTGTAAACTGGAAGGTATATGGTAAAACACCACCTGTTACATTAAAAGTTACCTCGCCAAATGACTGACCAAAACAAATATTATTTTGAATTATCGATTCAAATATTAATGAATCTGGTTGAGAAATTAATAAGTCTGAAATATATTCACAACCATTATCGTCAATTATCTGAAAGTTATAATTATCAGCAATCAAGCCCTCTATAGAGAATGTTTCATCTTCAGTATAGTTAGTATTATTAAGTATCAATACATATGGAGATGAGCCTCCTTGAACGTTTAATTGTACGTTCCCATTAGGCACTCCATAACATTCTAAATCCGTGACAGACTCTACAACACTCAAAATCTCAGGATTATCTATAGCTATAGTATCCAAAATCTGACAGTCATTTTCGTCAGTAATAATTAGAATATATGCCGATGAAGCTAGAGAATCAAATTCTAATAAATCGAAATTCTCTAAGTTATCCTCTTCATGATAAAAACCTGAAGTATTATATAATTTAAATGAATACTCCCCTACACCACCATTAATATTACTAATCTGCATAGTTCCATCAGCTACAGAATTACATGAAATTTCTCCAATATTGATGTCATAAGCTAATGAGTCTGGCTGATCAACATTCAACTGACTAGCATTGGATAAAGTGTTAGTACAGCCATTAATATCTACTACATTAAGCTCATAAAAACCTGAAGATAAATCAGTAAATAAAGTTGACAGCTCAGTAGATTCAATTGTTTGAGTATTTTCTTGATTTGACAGATCAAATGTATAATCAGCAATACCACCTTGAACTTCAGCAAGTATAACTGCTTCATCAAGTCCATTACAGCTAATTGGAGTGTATAAACTCAAAGAAGGAATAATTTCTTCAGAGGAAGTAATTTCATAAGAGAAGGTGTCTACACATTCGTTTAAATCTTTTACTTGAAAGTTTACAATACCAGCACCTAAGTTTTCAAAATTATATTCATTGAATGTATTTGAAACAATAAAGGAAGTGCCACCATTATTAGAGTAATCATAAGGACCAACACCTCCTGAAACAGAAGTTAAAAGCGATGCATCATTGATACCAAAACAACTGGTATTCACACCATTATAGTCTGAAACTGAAACCAAACTAAAACTCAAGGTATCGGGAGCAGTTATGACAGTATCTAATGTTTCCGAACATAAATTGGTATCACTGATTGCAAATGAATAATCTCCTTTACTCAAGTTTTCTAATACAAATCCATTGGTGATCATTAATGACGAGTCATTAAATGATAATTCAATATCACCTGTTCCTCCAGAAATATTTATCGTTAATGATGCGTCATTAGAGTTGTAACATGAGTTGTTAAAACCATTATAATCAGAAAAATTACTAACCGAAAGGAATAAAGGTTCTGGCTGATTAATAGATACTGATTCTGAAAAAGTACAATCATTATGATCAGAAATCAAAACTTCATAATCTCCACTAAATACATTCAGTTCTTCCATACCATCAAAGTCAGTAGTAACAAATGTATTACCAGCATCTAAAGAAATATCATAAGGTGCAATACCACCAGAAGATTGAATAGAAATCAGTCCATCATCGTTTCCAAAACATAAAACATCAGTAGATAAAATTTGAACCTCTAATGAAGTCGGTTCAAACAATGAAAGTTGTTCAGTCGTATCAATACAGTTTTCACCGTCTTTAATATAAATAGTATAATCTCCAACTGGTAAACTATCAATAACAAATGTTGGGGTGATAACCATTTCGTCAAATGAATTTTCATCATTTATTGAGTAATAGTAAGGATAATTATCAGCGTTCAAAATACTAACTGTAATTGAACCAGTCGAATCACCCTGACATAATACGCTATCAGAAGAAAGCGATGTAAATATTTCATTTGATCCACTAATAAGAGCAGAATCTGTTAGCATACAATCATAGAAGTCAGAAATAATAAATGTATGATAGCCAGGCATTAAATTAGAGATAGACATTGTTTCATTAGTCGGATCGTCGAGCCAGAAAAATTCATAAGGCAGAGTACCACCTTCAACGGAGGTAATATTTACAATCCCTTCAGTACAACTTTGGAAAATACCTTCTGCTGAAGCTACTAATTGTGGCGATTGTTCTACATAATATGACTCTGTTGTTTGGCATCCATTTTCATCAGAAATAATGACTTGATATGTGCCTTCACTTAAATTTATAATTTGATTTACATTGTCTTCTGTAGAATCCCATTCGTAAGTCAACTCCCCTGTTCCTCCCGAAACATCTAGACTAATAGAGCCAGTTGAATACCCAAAACAATTTATATCAACAATGTTAGTTGTGATAATAAATTCCTCAGCTTGATCTAATGTTAATGAAGAAGTTACCGAACAATCCAAATCATCAGAAACAGTAAGGGTATAGTTTTGAGCTGTTAAATCAGTCGCTGAAGGAGATATAGAAATAATCTCGTTCAGATCGTTGCGCCACTGATATGAATAATCACCAAAGCCTCCAACAATAGATGAGTAAATGATTCCATCGTCGCCTCCAAAACAACTAATCGATTGAGCATTTATTTCTAATGCTAAACTGTCGTTTTCAAAAATTTCAAAAACTTCAGATTGATTACAACCGTTAAAATCCGTAACGACGAGCTCATAAATTCCTGCCTTTAGATTTAATGGGTTAAATACATCACTTTCTATATTTACTCCCATTGAATTGTTCCACTGATAGTTTAATGGTAGAGTACCATTAACAACTGTTGCTAAAGCTGTTCCAACACTATCACCAAAACAATCAATATCTTCAGTAACTATATCTATAGTTATTTCCGATGGATTAAATAATTCAATAGTATCGGAGTGAATACAGCCTAAGTTTTCGTTGATGACTTCTACAGAATAAACACCTGGGCCTAAATCAGATAAAATATTAACTGTACCCCCTTGAGATGCTAAAACTGCATTTCCGTTAAAATACCATTGATATAGCACATTACTATTAATAGGGGTATTATCATCATTATAGACTACAGCCTCAAGCTCTGCTTGTGAGTCATTAAAACAATTGTTAGGGTTAAGAATATCTATTTGAACCTGAATTAATGCATTTTCAGATTCAGGAATTTCAACAACCGTTAAAGGAATTGCACAACCATTATCGTCAGTACCATTTAAATAAATTGTTCCTGGACTTAAACCTGTGGCAGTCTCAGTCGTTTGTGTAATATTATTTTCTTGGTTTATTGTCCATACATAATTAATAGGTTCTGAAGCATTTAATATAGATGCCATAGCGGTTGCACCACTTACATTAGAACACACTGAAGGAGAAGTTAGAATCGTAACTTCTATTGAGTCTGCTTGCTCAACACTAAAGAATTCTGATTGTATACATCCGATACTATCAATAACTTCAAGAATATAATTACCTTCGACTACATTATTATTTAATATTTCAGAGAAACTAATTGGTTCATAGTCGTTTAAAGCAATTACTTTAGACCATGTATTATTTACAGGACCTATATTGTTTTGAACATCAAATGTTGCACTACCGTTATTACCGTCATAACAACTAACGTCAGTAACATTTACGTTTAATAAAATAGCATCTGGGTCATTTAGTGTAAATAAAACTGAATCTTGACACGAATTTATATCGGTAACAACGAGATTATAAGTTCCTGAAAGAAGTTGATTAGAATAAAATTCTTCAGTTAATATATTATTTGACTCATCTTTTAATACAAATTGGAATCCATCTGCCCCACCATTTACAGAGGCTATAAATTGCCCATCATTAAAACCAAAACAAGAAGGATCATTTTGTTCAATTTCTATGCTAATTGATGAAGGTTCCACCATTTCATAAGACATTGACGAGGTACATCCGTAGGTATCCATTACTTCTACAGAATATATTCCTGAGGACAGGTTAACAATATCCGGTGAAATACCTCCGTCAAGGCTTGAAATAGCACCTCCGTTCAAATACCATTGATAAGTATAAATTCCTGAGCCTAAAGAAGCTGTAGCAGAAATAGAGCCATCTGACAGACCATTACAACTAATTGTTGATACACTTAAATCTATTGCTATAACGTCAGGGTCATTGACTACAAATGTTTCTGTATGTACACATGATGAAACGTCAGTTATTATCAAATCATAAATTCCTGCTGACAATCCAGTAACATTATTTGAAATCATACTTCCAGGCGACCATAGATAATCATATCCTCCATTTCCTCCAGAAATTATTGTACTAATCGAACCATCAGATGAACCTACACATGAAGGTGAGGTTATTTGTGAAACAACAGTGATAGGATTAATATCAATAATATCAAAGTAATGAATTGTTTCACAACCCAAAGTATCTTTAACAGACACGTAATAATTTCCTGCACTAAGACCTTCAACAATTATATTTGATTGTGCTATTGGAAGGATCGAGCCATTTTCGTACCAATTAATATCGAAAGGTCCTTGACCACCATTAAAAGTTAAAATAGCTATACCATCAGAATCACCATTACATGATGGTGAAGTCACTTGTACATCAACAAATATAGAATCTACTTCATTAACTTCCACAATGAAAATATCATTGGAAGGAATGATAGGAGTTATACACTCGTTAGAATCCGAAACTATTAGAGGGTAATTACCTGAACTTACGCTATTACCAGAAACATAGTTTTCAATTCCATTTTCTTCATATGATACATAATATTCATAGTCAAAGAAATCAATATCATAAGCAGTAATACCACTAAAAGGTGTTCCTCCTGTAATGGTAATATGTACCTCAGGGTCAAATGAATTATAACAATCACTATTTTCTATTTCATAACTATACGAAATAGGGTTAGGATTTGTAATAGGCGTACTAAATGTAGATAAACAACCACCAACATCTTCAAGAATAACAAAATATTCTCCTTCAGAGAGGGACGAGAAATTTAATAAATTAGAATTGGTTGTCTGTTGATCAACAAGTATATCCTGATTATACAAGTAAATGGTGTAAGGAGGATATCCTCCTTGAAAGGTATTTAGAGAATATATTTTGCCATCATTAGCATTATTACAACTTATATTTTCAACTGTTAAATCTCCGATACTTAAATTGCAGTCATCTTCTTCAACGATAAATTGTTCGAAAGATTCACAATTATTTTCATCCGTTGCAATTACCTGATAAATCTCATTGCCACAAAGGTTTTCAATAGTTGAAGTTGTTTCACCAGTAGACCAATCAAATGTTACTAAACCAACTCCTGATGTAGAAGTAACACTAGCCAAGCCATTGCATAATCCATTTGGAACAGAGACTGAGTGCGTTAAGTTAATAGTGAATTCATCAGGATTATCCAAAGTGATATTACCAATACCCAAAGCCGGTGATTCTCTATAACAATTGAATTCATTTTCAATAGCAAAATAATAACTCCCTTCACAAAGGTTGTTTAGAGTGTTTGAATTGCCTATATATATTGAATCACTTACATCATACCAATAAAATAAATCTGTAGATGTATTACTTGTGAAGACACTTATTGAACCATCACAATTATTGTGACAACTAATAGGATCAGTAGTGTAATAATCAAACTCTATAAATTCTGGTGATAAAATTTCAAATGAATATACAGGTGAAGAACAGTTGGTTTGATCACTAATAGTTACAGAATAAGAACCTGGTGAAAGTCCGTCAATATTTTGTAAAGATGGAATAGAAACATCAGACCAAGAATATTGATACAAGCCTGAACCTAGAGTATTACCACCTTGAGCAATAACAGATATTGAACCATCAGAAGCCGAGGTGTTAGTTCCTTCAGTACAATTTGTATGACTAACAATTGCATCGAATAAGGTGATTTGAGTAGGCTCTGAAATATTAAAATAGGATGTGTCTTGACAACCATTATCATCCTCAATAGTCACTATGTATTGTCCAGAACTTAAAGCATAAGGATCAACAGGATTTAAATCTAATCCTAACCAATTAATGTCATAAGGTGCTGTACCGCCAGTTACGTCAGTTAATGGATCAATGATAATCTTTCCATTCTCACTACCATAACATGATGCATTTACCATATTCGCTGATAATGAAATGGGTTCAACAACAGGAATTACAAAATTATAAGTAAGTAAACATCCACTTGCATCTTCAACAAAAAGAGTATACTCATTTCCAGCAGGAACAACCAAATCGTTGGCTAAAGAAGAAGTTATGTTAGTATTAGGAAGTACTTCGTCAATATTACCATCTGAATCAATATCACCTTGCAAATAACAACTGTATGGGGGTATACCTCCATAAAGATCAAAATTAATGATGGCGTTGTCGCCTGAGCAACTAGGCTCAACAACAGATGGATTAATCTGAACATTACAATCACCCTGATTAACTGCATATTCAAAAAGTTCATAACAGCCGTTAGCATCTACTACAACCAGTGTATAAATTCCTGCTTGTAGATTGATAATATCTTGAGAGTTAGAAATAAATCCTGGACCAGTCCACGAAATATCATAGGGTTGTTGTCCTCCTGTTACGCTAATATCTATTGAGCCTGTTGAATTACCAAAGACTATAACATCTGTGATGTCAGCATATACATTTATTGGGTTTGGACTCTGTACCGTTTCACTAAAAGATAGTAAACAGCCTTGATTATCAACAACATCTATATCATATGAATCTGCAGATAAATTGTTAATACTAAAAGAAATACCAGTTTCAACTTGATTAGTATCCTCATTTACAATAACTTCATAGAAACCACTTCCTCCGAAAAGATCTAAGATAATTTTACCGTTGGAAATTAATCCATTTTGAAGAAGATTGTTTTCATTACAACTTGGTATAACAACATCTGAAGTATAGCTAATTATATCTGGCTGAGATATGGTGTTAATCAGTGTTTTTGTACAACCATTACCGTCCTCTAAGAAAGAAGTGTAGCTAGACGCCGCAAGTCCGAAAACAGTATCATTAGCTTGTATAGCTCCTTCGAAGTAAATGGTGTAAGGAGGTATAAACCCTTCTTCAAAACTATATGCAATGAATCCATCGTTTGACTCGAAACAAGTCAAATCACTAGTTGTAGAGCTAAAAACTAAGTCGTCAGGATTATTAAAAGTAAACAGTGAATCTATTTCACAACCATTAGAATCTGTAACTTTAAAATTATATTCTCCAGCAGGTAAATTTTCTAGCTCGTTATCAAAATATAGGCTTCCAGATGTAATTTCTTCAAGTTGATAGGTGTAATTAGTAACACCACCATTAGCAAAAATATTCATTGAACCATCATTGACATTAAAACAAGAAGGTTGAGAAATCACAGAATTGGGAAGGAAAATCAATTCAGATGGCTCAGATATTTCAACTACAGGAAATGATAATTGACATTCGTTTGAATCTATAACGGTTAATTCATACAAACCCGCTTCTAGCGATGAAGGGTTAGCTTGAGTTATTATTACACCATTGTTATCCCAACTGTATTGATAGGGAGCTAAACCACCTTGAATAACAAGGTCAGAAATAAATCCATCATTACCACCAAAGCAGCTGACATCATTAGGGTTTGGAAGTGATTGATACTGAATCTGATCAAATTGGGTAATTTCAAAAGAAAATGATTCGGAACAAACACTGTCATTAACTAACAAACTATAAGTACCAGCAGATAAATCAGAGATAAAACTTTCATTACCAATTGAATTATTCAATTCATCTGTCCAATTATAGATATAATTCCCATGCCCCCCACTAACGGTTACTTCAATATTTCCTGTTGAATTGCCAAAACATAAAACATTAGTTATAGTAGTATCTGTTATGGAAAGTTCTGATGGTTCAAAAAGACTTACACTATCTAGGTACTGTGAATTGGTACAGCCGTTATCGTCAGTTATAAAAATTGAGTAGTTATCCGCTTCAAAATTTTGAAAAGAAGTATCGGAATTGATATTCAAATACTGTAATGGTAAACTATTTTCTCCATTAAATGTAATTGAATAATTAGGTGTACCTCCACTTATAGCAAAGCTAATTTCACCGTCTGAAGTACCAAAGCAATTTGTGTTAACAATTGAATTTAAGCTAAATTCTATGCTATCAGCTTCTAAAACGTTAAATGTAGCTTGAATCAAACATGAGTTTTCATCAGTGATATTAATTTCATATTCACCAGCAGATAAATTCTGAGTATTCGTATTTGAAGTGCCAGCTGGCCAATCATAAGATAAATCTCCTGTTCCGCCAGAAACTACTAATTCTACAAAGCCTTCAGTATTCACACATAAAGCGTCATCAATTATAATATCATCTATTGATAATGCTGGAATTTCATCTAATTCTATAAAACTATTGCCTTGACAACCATCAGCATCTTCAACAACAACAGAGTGAAAACCCGCTCCAACTAAAATCGTTGGGGTTGTTTCACCATTATCCCATAAATAGGAGTAATTAGAATTATTTCCTCCAGAAGCAGTAACGGTTAATTGGGCATCGGAAGAATCATAACAACTTTCAAGATTGTCAATTGTGATATCAACAGAAATGTTTGAAGGCTCCGATACATTAGCAACAAATGAATTATTTTCACATCCATTATTATCGGTTAAAAACAGAAAATAATTACCTGCTGAAAGACCGCTTATTTCAGAAATAAAAACATCAGTTTGAGTAGCGGTAAAACCATTTGGACCAGACCAACTAAAATTCAGTGGTGGAACACCACCAATACTATTTACTTTTAGTGTACCATCAGAGTTGCCATTACATTCTAACACATTGTTAGAGTTCATCTGATTTACGCCTAATTCTACTGGCCATGGCATTGTAGTCCAGATAGTATCTGTAACAACATCAAATGACTCGTTGGTTATTTCCAGAACGTAATTTCCGGTATTTTCAAAACAATAATTTAACGTACCACTGGAGGAAGTAATCGGTTCATATAAAGCACTATTTATAACATCTTCGACTATTCCAATAAGTTGGTTGTTCACTAAACCAATGTCTCTCCAAATCCATAAGTCATATTGCTCATCATTAGAAAAACTAATTAAGTCAATATCGACACATTCTGCATCTCCATTACAATAAATAGAATCGGTTATACTAATTTGCGTTATAGATTGACTATTAGCAAAAAAAGGTATAATCAATATAAAAAATAAATATCTTTTAATTGTCAAGGTTGTAAAGGTTAAATTGTTAAAAACTTGTTCAAAAGTAATTTATTTTTTCAAACTACAAGGAGAAAAAA